>NZ_JAAKXB010000014.1:0-136648 GCF_029479985.1 Aeromonas sp. A600620
TTCGGCGCCCACTTCGCTAGGAAGCTGGCTCATCAGTCCGGCGTGTTCCGCCGTGCTGGTAGGGGCGCATTATAGGGAGCCGCGCCGGGATGACAAGGGCTTTTTGCAAAAATGCGTTCTTTTGCTGAAAAAGCGAACTGAACACCCCAAAACAGCCCATTGGCACCTCTTTTACGCTGCTTTTTTGCTCAATTCTTCGCTTTGTGCCCGGATATAGTTGACCCAGCTGGTTGCCTTCTGCTGCCAGTTATCCTGTTGCTGCAGCTCACGGGCCAGTTCCAGCGCCTGGGCATACTGCTCCTTATTAAGGTGTGCCTGCACCAGCAACGCTTTGGCACGATTGCCTTGCTCGCCCTTCACCGACTTGATGGCAGCGAGCTGGGTCATGGCAGCATCTGTCTTGCCCTGTTGCAGCAGCAGTTCGGCGGCGCGCATGGCGGCTTTGGGCTGACCGTGCTGGTTGGCGAGCAGCTGCCAGCTATCGACCGCTTGTGACCACTCCCGGGCTCCTTCCCACAATTGGGCCAGCAGTTGGCGGTTTTCAGCACTTTGCTTCATCTGTCCCTTGGCCATGGCCGCCTCCAGCAGACGGGCACCACGATAAGGCAGCCCTTGCCAGGCATAGAGGCGGATCAGCTGGTTGCGGGCTGACGCGTCATCCATCTGTTTTCTGTCAATGGCAGTCTGCAGCAGCGCCAACGCCTGATCCCCACGTTTGGCGGAGAGGTTGAGCGACACCGACTGCTGCCACCATTTGCTCTCTTTGGGTTCGTGGCTGATCAACTCAGCCGCCTGCTCGGCAGCCACGCCATAACGTTGCTGGGCGGTGAGGGCGGAGAGACGAATAATGGCGGCCTGCTTCTGCCAACCCTTCTTCAACAACTGTTCGCTCTGGCTGGCGGCGTCACCGTACTGCTTGTTGTGGTAATAGAGGCCGGCCAGACGCAGGCGCAGTGCATCGTCTTGCTTCAGTGCCAGTGCCGCCTTGTAGCTGGCAATGGCACCAGACCAGTTGGATTGCTGGGCCTGAATATCGCCGCGCAGTCGCAGCAGCTGGAGCTGTTGCTGCTCGGGCCACTCTTTATAGGCAAGAGCCTGTTCGACATAACGGCTCGCCTGGGCGGTCTGTTGCAGATTGGCCGCCAGCGAGGCTTGCAACTGCGCCAGCCAGGCATGCTCGGCATCGCTATTTGGCTTGAGGCCGGACGCCTTGCTCTGGGCTTGTTGCCACTGACCGGACTGATAGAGCTTCATCACGGGTTCAAGCTGACGGGAGAAGTGAGGGCTGACCTCCATCGCCAGACAGGCTTGGCCGACCAGGGCCAGCAGACAGATCCAGATCCGCAACATAGTTATGACTCCAGTTTGAATTTGAGCGTGATGACTTGCACCAGCTTGTCGGTAGCGCCCGGTCTCGGCTGATAGCGCCACTTGTTGATCGCCTGAATGGCTGCCCGCTCGAACTGACGCTTGGGTTTGGCCTCGACCACTTCCACATCCTGCACGCCACCTTCCGCATTCACGCTAAAGCGCAGAGTGACGAAACCTTCGATCCCTGACTGCTGGGCACGATAGGGGTAGACCGGCTCGATCCGTTGCAGCGGCATCAGCATGTCACCGGCGCCGATACCCGCTCCCTGCTGCTGGCCGTGGTAGTTGCCACTCAATACCGGTGCGGTACTGGTCGCCACGCCGGGGGCATAGACCTGCACCGCACTGAGGCTGGAGACCAGATCCAGACTCGGCTCAACGGCCGCCAAGGGGGCTGCAGCGGGCATCGGCAGCGGTGTCGAGGCCAATGCAGCGGGAGGCTCTGGCAGAGGCTCGGGTTCCTGCGGTACCGGACGCTCGCGCACCTGCACCTCGGTCACCTCGTTCTGCATATTGATGACAATGGGCTTCTGCTCGCTCGCCACCTTCTCGCCTCTGGGCGGTTCAACCAGCGTGGCCATAAACAGCAGGATGCCCAGACTGAGGGCAATCCCCAGCCCCAGGCTCATCAGCTTGTATTTCATTTCGGCGCCACCGCCACAGCGATATTGGCGATGCCTGCCGCCTTGGCCTCATCCATCACCCGCACCACCTTGCCATGGGGCACTCGCTCGTCGGCCTGGATCACCAGACTGGCATCGGGCTGCTCCGCCAGCAGACGGGCGATGGTGGCCTGTACCCGCTCTACATCGATCTGCTTGCGGTCGAGGAAGATCTGACCCTGAGCCCCGATCGCCAGCATGATGCTGGAAGATTTCTGCGCCTTGGCCTGACTGGCCTGGGGTCTGTGTACCTCGAGTCCGGCTTCGCGCACAAAGGAGGTGGTGACAATAAAGAAGATCAGCATGATGAACACGATATCCAGCATGGGGGTCATGTCGATCTGCACTTCGTCACGCTGGCGTTTGGATTGCCGTCTCATTGCATTACCTTCTCTTCTCGCAGGCCGTCCCGGGTCTTGGCCAGCGCACGCTTGGCCTGACTCTCGAGCCGACTGAGTAACAACACGCCGGAGAGCGCCACCACCATGCCTGCCATGGTGGGGATAGTGGCGCGGGAGATCCCGCCCGCCATGCTCTCCGGGTTAAAGCGGTTGGCCGCAGCCAACGCATCGAATACGCCGATCATGCCGGTCACAGTGCCCAGCAGCCCCAGCATGGGGCAGAGCACCACTAGGGTGCGGATGAAGATCAGATGACGGTTCAGTTCCAGCTCCGCCTGCGCCAGCCAGCGGCTGCGGATCGCCCGGGCGTGCCAACTGTGGCGCTCGCTGCGCGCCTGCCAGCGGCCGAGCAGCTGTTGCTGCAGCGGGCCGAAACCCAGATTGAGGTAGAGCAACCGCTCGATCATCAAAATCCACATCAGCACCAGCAGGGCCAGAATGACCCAGAGCACCGGGCCGCCACGGCCCATGAAGCTCTGCAGCTGTTGCCAGATGTCGAGCATCATGCTGCTCGCTCCATCCCGCCGTTATTGCTCTCGGCACGCTCCGCCAGAATGCCGGCTACCTGCTGCTCCAGCACATTGGAGAGCTCGGTGAAGCGGGATTGCAGCAGGCTGTGAGCCAGGATCAGCGGAATTGCCGCAACCAGACCCTGTACCGTGGTAACCAGCGCCATGGAGATGCCGCCCGCCATGATCTTGGGATCGCCGGTGCCAAACTGGGTGATGGCCTGGAAGGTGCCGATCATCCCGGTTACGGTACCGAGCAGACCCAGCATGGGGGCGATGGCCGCGATTACCTTGACCATGCCGATACCGCGCTCCATACGAGGAGTCTCCTGCAGGATCGCCTCATCAAGACGCAGCTCGAGGGTCTCCATGCTCAGCTCGGGGTGTTTGTCTGCTACCGTCAGCACCCGGCCGAGGGCGTTGTCGGCGTGATACTCGCCGCTCTTGAGCTGGCGGCGCACCAGAGTAAGTTCGCGGGAGAGACTCCACAGCCGTACCGCAGCAATTCCCAAACCGATAGCGGCCAGCAGCACGATAATGGCGCCGACCTGACCACCTTGCTGTACCTGCTGCCAGAAGGTGGGTGCCTGTGCCAGCATCGCCAGCAGAGTGCCATGAGAAGGATCCAGCGGCAGCGCTTCCCCTTCCTGACCCTGATAAGCCGCAACGGCAGAGAGCACACTACCGGGCAGACCCAGTACCGGGCTCAAGCCTTCGGCGGTCGGTTGCAGGAAGCCTTCGCTCCCCAGCAGGGCAAAACTGCCAACCCGGGTCAGCGACTGCTCGCTGGCAGCCCCCTGGGCATCGAGCACCTTGCCGTTGAACTGGGCAATCCGGCCAGATTCGCGGATCTCCTGCAGCAGCGTGGCGGGCAGCAGGGCGAGAGCGGCACGATCCGGCACCTGTTTATCCTGTGCCATGGCTTTCAGCGGGGCGAGACGCTCCGGGTACTGGCCCTCGACGGCGGATTCGCTCAGCAGCTTGACCGCATCGCTGGCGCCCTGACGGGTGACCGCGAAGATCTCGTTCATGTCGCCGGAGGCTTGCTCCCACTGGGCGTTAAGCTCGACCAGCTGCTTCTCGTTGCTGGCGAACTTGCCAGCCAGCTCCTTGCTCAGGCGCTGGGCCTCGGCCAGTCTGGCACGGGCAGTGCCGAGCTCCTTGGCAACGGTCGCCAGATCTTGCTGAGCCTGCTGTTCACGAGCCTGTTCCTGCTGCTGCCACTCATCGGCGACAGCGGCGTTGGTACCGCAGAAGAGGGCAATAAGGAGGGGGAACCACTTCATGGTGACTCTCATGATTGGGCCTCCTGACTGCGGCTGACAGAGAGGGGGACATTGAGCAACTGGGGAACTTTCTTGTCGGCGGCCACATCCATTGCCTCGGCGATAGGGGAGAGCCACTGGCTATCGAGGGCTTGCCACTGCTTCGCCTCGGCAGACCAGCGCCATGCCTGACTGCGATCGGCCGTCATTGCCAGCAGGGAGACCCGACCCAGCGCCAGCACATCGACCCGACGAGGAGCACCATCCAGCTCCAGCTCGGCGGAATAGCTGTCCATCCGGCTGCCGTACTCGGCTTCGATCTGATAGGCCTGCAGCAGCTGACGGAATTTCTCTGCCTCGCTAACGTCTGCGCGGGCCAGGGTCGCTTTCAACTGTTCAACCCGCGCCAAACGATCTTCCTTGCGCAGCGGGATGTCGTTTTGCACCAGCAGTTCCAGATCTGCCTGCATCTGCAACATCAGCGGGATCAAGCCCTGACGGGTCTCTTGCACCGCTTCCAGCTGCTGACTCAATTTACCCAGCTCATTTTGCTGATCGGCCACCAGAGATTGCATGTAGCGGTTGTAGGCTTCGAGGTCGCGCAGTTGCAGCTGGGCATTTTGCAGCTCCAGTCGTGCGGCAACGGCGGCATCGGCGGCTTTTTCCACCCGCTGCTGGGAGGCTTTCCCGGCAGCTATGCTGTTCTTGAGGGCGGGAGCAACCAGCTCATCCCCGATGGCAGCAAAGTGGACTGACAGTGGCAGCAGGGCCACACCCCATAATTTGTTCATTGAAATACATCTTACTAATGATAACTATTATCATTATCTCAAATGCGGGGCGGACTGGCAACGAGAGGATTTTCTTGGCCTTTATGCACAAAAACAGGATAATTTTTAGACACGCACGGAATAAGTGGCGCCAATAGCCACCGCACAAATATAAATAACGAGAAAAAATCTTTTCGATCAGTGTGATAGAGATCGAAAAAGGAGAAAGTCATGCTCAACGATGCGATCTGGGAACATATCGACAAGTTCACCAAGGCAACAAAAACCAGCGATATCCAGCAACAACTGGAACGCTTCAGTCATCAAATGGGCTTTGATTACTTCCGGCTGTTGATTATTTTCCCCATCAGCATGCAGAAATCCCACGTGGCACTGTTCAACAACTGTCCGACCAGCTGGTTTGACGCCTACAGCGAAAACCAGTATCTGACCCAGGATCCGGTGGTCTATCTGGGGCTGAAACAGACCCAGCCTATCTTCTGGAACAAACTCGACTGCGACTCGCCCTGGCTACCCAGCGCCAGCCGCGACGTGATGAACCTGGCTGCCGATTTCGGGGTGCGCAACGGCGTATCCTTCCCGCTCCACACCCCGCAGGGGGAGCACGGTATCCTCTCATTCATCACCAAGGAGAAGTCCAACTCTGATCTGATGTTTGAAAACGTTCCCTTGCTGTCATTCTGCGCCAGCTACATCTTCAACTCCGCGCTGCAACTGATCAAAAGCCGGCCTGACCTGATGAAGTACCTGACCGAACTGTCGGATCGGGAGAAGGAGTGCCTGTTCTGGGCAAGCGAGGGCAAGACCTCCTGGGAGATCGCCACCATCCTCGGCATCAGTGAGCGGACGGTCAACTTTCACCTGACCCAGGTGACCAACAAGACCGACTCGAAGAACCGCAGTCAAGCCATCGCCAAAGGGATCACCAGCGGCATCATTGTGCCCTCCCTCGACGAGGTCACCATCACCAACCTGCGGCTGTCGTAACCCCTCAGCCGAAACAAAAAGAGCCGCAATTGCGGCTCTTTATCATTTAAGAAAGTGACTTACTCGACGGTCACCGATTTTGCCAGGTTGCGCGGCTGGTCGACGTCGGTGCCCTTGATCAGGGCAACGTGATAGGAGAGCAGCTGCAGCGGCACGGTATAGACAATGGGGGCGATCACCTCTTCCACATGGTTGAGGTTCATGACCCGCATGGTCTCGTCGCTCTTGAAGCCGGTATCGGCATCGGCGAACACGTAGAGGATACCGCCACGGGCGCGCACCTCTTCCACGTTGGACTTGAGCTTCTCCAGCAGATCGTTGTTCGGCGCCACCACAATAATGGGCATTTCGGCATCGATCAGCGCCAGCGGGCCGTGCTTCAGTTCGCCAGCGGCGTAAGCTTCGGCGTGGATGTAGGAGATCTCTTTGAGCTTGAGCGCCCCCTCCATGGCGATGGGGTACTGGCTGCCACGGCCGAGGAACAGGCTGTGCTGCTTGTCGGCAAACTCTTCGGCCAGGGTTTCGATATCCTTGGCCAGTGCCAGGCTCTCTTTAATACGCAGCGGCAGGGCTTGCAGCGCCTTGACCAGTTCGGCTTCGGCGGCGGCGCTCAGGTGGCCACGGCAGTGACCGACCGAGGCCACCAACATCAGCAGGCCAGCCAGCTGGGTGGTAAACGCCTTGGTGGAGGCCACGCCGATTTCGGCACCGGCGCGGGTCATGAAAGCCAGATCCGATTCACGCACCAGCGAGGAGCCCGGCACGTTGCAGATAGCCAGCGAGCTCATGTAGCCGGATTCCTTGGCCAGACGCAGCGCCGCCAGGGTATCGGCAGTCTCGCCACTCTGGGAGAGGGTCACCAGCAGGCTGTTGGGGCGCACTACCGATTTGCGATAGCGGAACTCGGAGGCGATCTCCACATCGCAGGAGACGCCAGCGATCTCTTCGAACCAGTAGCGAGCCACCATGCCGGAGTGATAGGAGGTGCCGCAGGCGACGATCTGCACGTGCTCGACCTTGTCAAAGATGGCGCGAGCGCCGTTGCCGAACGATTCGACCACCACGTGATCGCTGCCCAGACGCCCTTCCAGGGTGTTGGTGATCGCTTTGGGTTGCTCGTGGATCTCTTTGAGCATGTAATGACGGTATTCGCCCTTGTCACCGGCATCGTGGGAGAGTTCGGACTCCTGCTCTTCACGCACCACGGCGTTACCGTTGGTATCGAAGATATGCACATCGCGACGGGTCACTTCGGCCACATCACCCTCTTCCAGGAAGATGAAGCGACGGGTCACCGGCAGCAGCGCCATCTGGTCGGAGGCGATAAAGTTCTCGCCGATACCGCGGCCGATCACCAGCGGTGAACCGGAACGGGCCACCACCACGCGGCTGTCGTCGCGGCTGTCCATCACCACGGTACCGTAGGCACCGCGCAGCTGCTTCACCGCAGTTTGCATGGCGGCCAGCAGGCTGCCGGCGCTCTTCAGCTCGTGATGGACCAGATGGGCAATCACCTCGGTATCGGTGTCGGAGCTGAACACATAACCCAGCGCCTTCAATTCTTCCCGCAGCTCTTCGTGGTTCTCGATGATGCCGTTGTGCACCACCACGATATGCTCGGAGACGTGGGGGTGGGCATTGCGCTCGGAAGGCTCGCCGTGAGTGGCCCAGCGGGTATGGGCGATGCCGGTACCACCATGGACGGACTGCTCGTCGAGCGCCTTGGCCAGCTCGGCCACCTTGCCCAGACGGCGAACCCGCTGCAACGGCTGGTTGGCGCTGAACACGGCCACACCGGCTGAGTCATAACCGCGGTACTCCAGACGGCGCAGGCCCTCTACCAGAATTTCAGCCACATCACGTTGGGCAACAGCCCCGACGATGCCACACATACACTTCTCCTTGAGATGCAAATCGTAAAGTCAGTTGGATGGTTCAGAGCTCGTGTCAGCAAGTGACCGGGGCGCAGATAAGCGTCACCCCCTGGGCTTGAATCTGTTCTCTGGCCTCGCTGGCCAGCCCCTCGTCGGTCACCAGGGTATGGATGCTCGACCAGGGAAGTTCGAGATTGGGGATCTTGCGGCCGATCTTTTCCGATTCGACCATCACAATGACCTCCCGCGATACCTCGGCCATGACCCGCGACAGGCCCACCAGCTCGTTGAAGGTGGTGGTGCCACGCTCCGGGTCGATGCCGTCGGCACCGATAAAGAGCTGGTCGAAGTCGTAGGAGCGCAACACCTGTTCCGCCACCTGCCCCTGGAAGGATTCGGAGTGAGGGTCCCAAGTGCCACCGGTCATTAACAGGGTAGGCTCATTTTCCAGCTCGCGCAGGGCACCGGCCACATTGAGGGAGTTGGTCATCACTATGAGGCCGCGCTTGTTGCCCAGCATGGGGATCATGGCGCTGGTGGTGCTGCCGCTGTCGATGATGACGCGGTTGTGATCACGCAGCCGCTCGGCCGCCGAACGGGCAATAGCTAACTTTCGGTTCGAAACTTGTTCAGGGTTGACCTCGACCACCATCTCGTTTGGCAAGGGAACGGCACCACCGTAACGGCGCAGCAGCAGACCGCCGGTCTCCAGTACCGCCAGATCTTTACGGATGGTCACTTCGGAGGTAGAAAAGTGTTTGGCAAGGGCGTCGACGCTCACTTCACCCTGCTCTTGTACCAGGGTCACTATGGTGTGGCGGCGTTGTTGAGTATTACGTTTGGTCATTTTTAAGTTTCGATTCGAAAGAACATCGAAATATTAGCCCCTTTTTCGGAAAAATAAAACAGCAAATAGGATCCGATTTGGTTCGATGCCAGAATGGGGTGCCAATTTACGACGAGGATGCCATGCAAAAGAGAGTCATCTGGCTGGTGGAGGATGAGGCCAGCATCGCCGACACCCTGATTTACGCCCTGCAGACCGACGGGTTCGAGGTGGAGTGGTTCATGCTGGGCCAGCAGTTGCTGACACGACTGGAACAGACGCGACCCGACTTCCTGATCCTCGATGTGGGGCTGCCCGACATCAGCGGCTTCGAACTCTGCAAGCAGGTGAGGGCGCTGACCGATATCCCCCTGATGTTCCTCACCGCCCGCAGCGAGGAGATAGACCGACTGATCGGGCTGGAGATCGGTGCCGACGACTATGTGGCCAAACCCTTCTCGCCACGGGAAGTGTGTGCCCGGGTGCGGGTCATCCTGCGCCGCAGCCAGCCGGTCGCCCCCCAGCCCAGCACCCTGCTGGTACTGGATGAGCAGCGGGCCCGCATTCACTTTCGCGGCCAACCGCTGGCCCTCACCCGCTACGAATATCTACTGCTCAAGACCCTGATGCAGGCGCCGGGGCGGGTCTACTCCCGCCAGCAGCTGATGGATCTGGTGTGGCAGGATGCGGAGGAGAGTCTTGATCGCACCGTCGATACCCACATCAAGACCATCCGCGCCAAGCTGCGCGAACATGATCCAGAAGCCAACCTGATCCTCACCCACCGCGGGCTGGGCTACAGCCTGGAGCTGGCATGAGACTCGGGTTGCAACTGCTGTGCGGCCTGCTGCTGATCTTCGCGCTGGCCGCCTGGTTTGTACTGGAGATCTTCGTCGAGGAGATAAAACCCGGGGTGCGCAGCGCCACCGAGGATACTCTGGTCGACATGACCCAGCTGCTGGCGCCGCTCGCCCTCGATGATCTGCAAGAGGGCAATATGATGAACGGGCGGTTGGCCAGCGCCTTCGCCCGCCTCAACCAGAATCCCATCAATGCGATGATCGATGGCCACCTCAAGCAGCAGGCGGAGTACCGCATCTATGTCACTGACCAGAAGGGGATGGTGATTTACGACTCCGACGGCACGGATCTGGGCAAGGATTATTCCCGCTGGAACGATGTCTACCGCACTCTGCGTGGCCAGTATGGCGCCCGCAGCACCCGCACCGATCCCGACGATGCCGCCAGCTCGACCATGTATGTGGCGGCACCGCTGAGGGAAGGGGCCGAGATCATCGGCTCCCTCACCGTCGCCAAACCCAACCGCACCCTGATGCCCGCCATCGAGCGGGGGGAACAGGAGCTGCTGCGGGCCGGCGGCCAGATGTTGCTCATCTCACTGCTGATCGGCAGCCTGCTGGTATGGTGGCTCAACCGCGCCATCGGCAAGCTGGTGCACTACGCCGACTCGGTCAGCAAGGGGGAGGTGGCACCGCTGCCACGGCTGCACACCGTCGAGCTGGATCGGCTCGGCCGCTCGCTGGAGACCATGCGCCACCAGCTCGATGGCAAAAGCTACATCGAAGCCTATGTGCACAGCCTGACCCACGAGCTGAAGAGCCCGCTGGCCGCTATTCGCGGGGCAGGGGAGATTTTGGCCGAAACGCCGCCCCCCGAAGTTGCCAAACGCTTTATCGGCAACATCAATCTGGAAACCGCCCGCATGCAGCAGCTGATCGAGCGAATGCTGCAACTGGCGCGGCTGGAGTCGGGGCAGGGGCTAGATCGCCAGTCGGTGGAACCGGCAAAACTGGGCAAGCGCACCCTCGATGCTCGCCAGATTATTGCCCAGCGCCGTCAGGTGGCACTGGTAGCCGAGCTGGCCAGCGCGCCGAAACAGAAATGGGATCCACTGCTGGTGGAGCAGGCCATCGGCAACCTGCTAGACAACGCCATCGACTTCTCTCCCGCCAACGGGCTGGTCACCCTAAGCGGCAGCCAGCAGGAGGAGGGCTACTGTTTTCGGGTCACCGACTGCGGCCCCGGCATTCCCGACTACGCCCTGCCGCGCATCTTCGAGCGCTTCTACTCCCTGCCGCGCCCGGACAAGGGCAAGAGCAGCGGTCTGGGGCTCAGCTTCGCCCATGAAGTAGCCCACCAGCATGGCGGTCGTCTGACCCTGAGCAACCGGCCGGAAGGGGGCGCGCTGGCGGAACTCTGGCTGCCGTTCACCTAGTCACCGCCCTGCAACTTCACACTCCCCACACAAAGCGGCTATAGACTGCCGCTTTCTCTCATCCATTTGCTCAAGGAAATGCTATGTCCCGCCTGCTTCTCTCCAGCCTGCTGGCTGCCAGTTTGCTCGCAGCCCTGCCTGCCTCCGCCGCCAGCGGCTGCTTTCTCTATGCTGACGGCAACGGCCAGACCCTCTCCAGCGAAGGGGACTGCTCCAGCCAGCTGCCACCCGCGTCCACCTTCAAGATCCCGCTCGCGCTGATGGGTTACGACAGCGGCTATCTGGTGGATGAAGAGCATCCGGCACTGCCTTACAAACCGAGCTATGACGGCTGGCTGCCCGCCTGGCGTGAAACCACCACCCCGCGCCGCTGGGAAACCTACTCGGTGGTCTGGTTCTCCCAGCAGATCACCGAATGGCTGGGGATGGAGCGCTTCCAGCAATACGTCGACCGCTTCGACTACGGCAACCGGGATCTCTCCGGCAATCCGGGCAAACATGACGGCCTGACCCAGGCCTGGCTCAGCTCCAGCCTCGCCATCAGTCCGGAGGAGCAGGCTCGCTTCCTCGGCAAGATGCTGAGCGGCAAGCTGCCGGTCTCGGCGCAGACCCTGCAGTACACCGCCAATATCCTCAAGGTGAGCGAGATCGACGGCTGGCAGATCCACGGCAAAACCGGCATGGGCTACCCGAAGAAGCTGGATGGCAGCCTCAACCGCGATCAGCAGATTGGCTGGTTCGTCGGCTGGGCCAGCAAACCGGGCAAACAGCTGATCTTCGTCCATACCGTGGTGCAAAAGCCCGGCAAGCAGTTCGCCTCCCTCAAGGCGAAAGAAGAGGTGCTGGCCGCATTGCCCGGGAAGCTGAAGACCCTGTAATTCCTCCAGAAACCGGCGCAATGCCGGTTTTTTTATCCCCCTTCACCACCACTTCACACAAGCCCATCCCCCCTTCACGTCCGGCCGGCAGACTCACTCCATCCAACAAGGAGACGTGTCATGGTCAAACAGATATTCACCCACAAGATCTTTCTGCTGCTGTTGCTCAGCCTGCTGCTGATGGTACCGGTGCAATCCATCATGGAGCTGAACCGGGAGCGTCAGGCTTACCGCAGTCAGGCCATTCACAGCATCATGGCCAGCAGCAGCGGCCCGCAGCGACTGATGGGGCCCATTATCGTACAGCCCTATACCCGTTCGGTGACGGTCGAGCAGGAGGGCAAGCGCTTCGTCCGTCAGGAGCAGATCTACCGCTACCTGCTGCCGGAACAGCTGGACGTGCAGGCCATCATGGAGGTGACCCCGCGCAAGCTCGGCATTTATCAGGCGCAGGTCTATCAGACCCGGCTCTCCCTCTCCGGCCGTTTGCCGACAGCAGCTCAACTACAAGAGAGCGCGCCGCTCGCCGGGGATGATGAGCTGGTGGCAGGCAAACCCTACCTGAGTCTGGTACTCTCCGATGCCCGCGGTATCAACAGCGTCCCCGAACTGCAACTCGGCACACAGCGGATCCCGTTTGCCCCCGGCGCCCGCCTCGGTGATGCGCTCGCGGGTATCCATGCCCCGATCGACAGCCTGCCGCAGCAGGATGGCACCTTCCATCTGGAGCTCAATCTACAGGGGATGAACGCCCTCGACATAGTCCCGCTGGGCAAGGAGAGCACCCTGCAGCTGGCGGGCAACTGGCCCCACCCCAACTTTATCGGCGACTTCCTACCGGCCAGTCGCAGCCTCAATCAGGAGGGGTTCAACGCCAGCTGGCAGACCAGCTGGTTCGCCACCGATATGGAGAGCCGCTTCAACCGGGCGATGAACGGCGGGGAGGGCGTGTTGCCCACCTTCAGCGTCAGTCTGGTGCAACCGGTGGATCACTATCAGCTCAACGAGCGGGCGGCCAAATATGCCCTGCTCTTCATCGGTCTCACCTTTATCAGCTTCTTTATGTTCGAACTGCTCAAGGGGCTGCGGGTCCACCCGATCCAGTACGCGCTGGTGGGCATGGGGCTGGCCATCTTTTATCTGGTGCTACTGGCCCTGACTGAACACCTCGGCTTTGGCTGGGCCTATCTGGTGGCCGCGCTGGCCAGCGTGCTGCTCAACGGCTTCTACCTCAGCCATGTGCTGGGCGGCCCGAAGCAGGGGATCGGCTTTGCTGCGCTGCTCGGGCTGGTCTATGCCACTCTCTACAGCCTGCTGCAGGCCGAAGAGATCGCTCTGCTGCTAGGCGCCCTGCTGCTGTTCGCCACCCTGGCGCTGATCATGCTGCTGACCCGAAAGCTCGACTGGTATCAGGTGATGGGGCAACAGAGTGTCGAGTCCCGCCCAGCCGGACATGACAATGACGACTGAGGGCACAACCTCCGTCAATCTCTGACCTAGACAACAAAGGCTTCAGTCGGTTCTTCTCGAAAACAGCGGAACCGGCTGGGCCTTTGTCCGCCAATTTCCTAGCATGCAACCATGTTCCACAGGCGGACGATCACATGAAAATGCATCCGGGCAGGAACCTGCTCTATTCCGGCTTGCTATGGGCTCAGGGAACTCTGGCCGGTACCCTCACCATTCATCCCGAACCGGTCGACGACCTCTTGCACAATCCCGGCGTCGGTATCGAAGAGTTTCACAACAGCTGGGGTCATCCCCTCTCTCTGGCCGAACACCCGGTCAGTACGGTCGACTACTTCCGTTTCTACTGGAGCGAGCTGGAACCACGGGAGGGCGAATACAACTTTGCCCTGATCGACAGGGCCATCGATCAGGCACAGCACGCCACCCCGAAACAGTCGATCGCCCTCAGGGTCATGACCCTTGATGAGCCCTTCTCGGGCAGCAAGATCCCGGAGTGGCTTATCAACAAGGGGATTCGGGGAGAGTGGGTGAACAACCACCAGACCTTTGTGCCCGACTACAGCGACCCGCAGTTCCTCGCCCGTGCCACCCGGCTGTTTCAGGCGCTGGGTGCCCATTACGATGGCAACCCGGCGCTGAGTCATGTCGACATCGGCATGATAGGTTCATGGGGAGAGTGGCACATGAGCAACTTCCCTGGCCCGACGCTGGAACAGCGCTACAGCAGCGAGCAGCTCAAACCCTATGTTGACCTGCAGATGGCCGCTTTTCCGCGAACCCCCAAGCTGATGCTCATCAACAACCTGCCCATGTTTGAGTATGCCGTGGGCAAGGGAGCTGGCTGGCGGGCAGACTGCCTCGGCGACTGGCACCACTTCTCCCAAAATTGGAGCCACATGCGCAACGCCTACCCGGAACGACTGGCGAGCGCCCGCACCGATGTGGCGAACTTCGACTCCAGCTGGCAGCGGGCGCCGGTCAGTTTCGAGGTGTGCGGCAAGCTGAGCGAGTGGCCAGGCCAGCAGCAGTACACCATGGAGGAGGTCAAGGCCACCTTTGACTGGGCGCTGGCCCAACACGCCTCCACCATCAATCTCAAGTCGGATCCGGTTCCCCCCCAATATCGACCCATCGTCGACAATGCCCTGCGCAAGCTGGGCTATCGCATCGTGCTGGACCAGCTGACCCTAAAGGGAACCATGAAGCCGGGGGCTACCCTTACCCTCAACGGCGACTGGCACAACGACGGGGTAGCGCCGGCCTATCGCAACTGGCCGCTCACTTACCGGCTGGTCAACGAGGAAGGCCAGGTCGGCGCCATGCTGGTGACCCGCAACGACATGACCCGCTGGATCCCGGGCAGCAAGGCTACCACTCGCGACAGCCTGACCCTGCCGGGCCGGATGGCACGCGGTCACTACTATCTCGAGCTGGCCTTCATCGGTCAGGACAAGCAGCCCGCCCTGCAGCTCGGCATTGCCGGTCTGGAAGAGAGTGGCTGGTATCGTCTGGCCGAGATAGACATCCAGTAACGCAAGAGGGCTCCCGCAGGAGCCCTCTTTCATTACATCAGCACGATCTTTTTAAACAGATCCCACACCCCGAACGAGAAGTGCTTGAAGATGTCGATGCCAAGGGCCGACTTCACCAGATAGAGCAGCAGCACCATGCCGCAGATCCCCAGCAGTAACAGCAGGGTGGTCAGCAGCACCTTTAGGTGAAAGCGAAAGCCGCTCTCCCGCCCGCGATGACGGCGATCCCGTCCCATCAACACCACCAGATAGCAGCGCCAGCGACCGATGCCGAAGGCGCTGTTGACGTTGATGGCGTGCGACTTGCCATCACTCATCAGCCGCAGCGCCTGCTCGATACCGTCGCGCTGGGTTTCACTCAGGCTCTCGCCCACCTCGGGGGAGAGAGCACGGTAGAAGCGGTCGATCGCCCCCTGCGTTTTCTGCGGTAATTGGCTCATTGGTTTTCTCCTGCGGGCAAGCCCAAAGCCTTGCGGTAGACCTCCATGGTCTGACCGGCGATCCGCTGCCAGTCATACCGTTGCAGATAGTCGCTGTAATCGACCTTGCCGCGAGTCAACTGGGCGTTGAGCCGCTCAGCCAGTGCACTCACATCGCCGACCGGGAAATAGCACTCCTGTTGCAGCGCCACCGCCAGATTGGCGGGAATGTCGCTCACCACCACCGGCAGGGAGAAGGAGAGCGCCTCCAGCAGGGCTATCGGCAACCCCTCGTGATAAGAGGGCATGGCAAACAGGGCCGCCTGTGAAAAGACGCTGATCAGCGCCTCGCCATTGAGGAAACCGGTACGGATCACCCCCGGTGTTTCATCCGCTATTCGCTGCAAGCGCTCGCTATAGGGGGTAGGGTGATCCGTATCCCCCACCAGCACCAGCGGCAGCTCGGTATCAAGCTGGCGATAGGCTGCAATGAGATCGTGCAGCCCCTTCTCCTCGACGAAGCGGCCCACCGCCACCAGATAGCTGCCAGCGGTCAGTCCGAAACGGGCCAGCGTCAGTTCCCTCTTGTCCGCTGCCGGTAGCTCGACCCGTTTCACCCCGTTGTAGATGAGGTGGGCATCCTGGCGATCGTACTGGCGGCGGATCACCTCGTTGATCACTTCGGAGATGACGATCACCTCGCTGGCATAACGTACCGCCCAGCGCTCGCCAAGGCGTAATACCCACTTGGCCAGCGCCCCCCACTTCTGGCGGTCATAGTCGGGACCGTGATGGGTAAAGACCACCCGCTTGCCAAGCAACCTCAGCAGCGGTACCACCAGACCCGGGCCGATGGCATGGACATGCACCAGATCGCAGGCATGACGGCGGCAGTAAAAAGCCGCGAGCAGAGAGTGAAGGATTGCCTCCAGCGACTTCTTTTTGGGGGCGGGCAACGCCTTGAGAGCCACCCCTTCAAACTCGCCGCTTCGGTAATTCACATAGGGGGCGCGAGCCAGCACGGTCGCGGCCACTTCGAACTGGCGGTGCAGCTCCGGGTAGAGGGACTGACAATGGGTTTCGACACCGCCCAGTACATGGGGGATCCCCCGGGTACCGAGCACGGTCACACTAATCTGCTTCATGATCTTCTCGAATGATTCTGGCGGGATTGCCCGCAACAACGGCGCGAGCCGGGACGGAACGAGTAACGACGGCGCCGGCACCGACACAGGCATGATCACCAATGGCGATGGCCCCGATAACGATGGCGCCGGTGCCGAACTCGACCCCGTCCCCCACGCTGGGCGAGAGGAGCTGACCGCTCTGACGATCTGGCTTGTTGCCCAGGGTGCAGTTGTGGCGCAGGATGCAGTCACGCCCCATCTGCACGCCGTCACCGATGACGATATTCTGCGGGTGATAGAGGCGCAGGCCCCAACCCAGCCGGGCTCTTGGCGAGATATCGAGGCCGCACAGCAGCTTGAATCCCTTGAGCAGCAACAAGCAGGGCAACCTCATAAAGCGGCCTCCCTGTGCCAGCCGGTAGCAGAGCAGGAACAGGCGCGCCGTCTTGCTCGGATTGAGCGCCAGTTCGGCTTTCAGATCGTGCCAGAAACTCATCTCTGCTCCTCCAGCAACGACTGGTAGAGCGCCAGCAGGGCTTGCTGGTGGCTGGCAAGGGAGTAGTTGTCGATCAGCCGCTGGCGGGCCGAACGCCCCATGGCCGCCGTCTGCTCCGGCTCGGCCACCAGCCTGTCCATGCAGCGAGCCAGCTCGTCGGCATTGCCCGCCTCGAACAGCAGGCCATCGAGACCATCGCGGATCTGCTCCGGAATCCCGCCAATTCGAGCCCCGATCACCGGTTTGCCATAGGCCATCGCCTCCAGTACCGACATGGAGCAGTTCTCGTACCACTCGGACGGCACCACCACGGCCTTGGCGTGGCGCAACAGATCGAGCAACTCTTCCCCCTGCTTGAACCCCAGCAGTTCGGCATTGGGATAATGCTGACCTAGGTGCGCCAGCAGCGGGCCACCGCCCACAATTTTGAGGCCCGCCGGCCGCGTCATGCGCTGATGGGCACGGGCAAGCGTCTCGACCCCTTTCTCGGCCATCAGGCGGCCGAGGAACAGAAAGTACCCCCGATCCTCTCCGCTTTCGCGGCTCGACTCGACATCGATGCCATTGAGGATCACCTCGATGCGGGAAGCGGGCAGCCGGGTACGAAGCATCCCGGCCATGAAGGCGCTCGGCGCCACCAATGCATCGACCTGCTCGTAGTTGCGGCACCACTGTTGCCAGGCCGCCTCGGCAGAGAGCAGCAGGCTCTTGCCCCACGACCCCTCCTGCCACTGATGGCGAAACAGCTTGAGCCAGGAACCCTCGAGCCGGGTCAGATCGAACGGCTCGCCATCGACCAGCATGCTGTAGTTGGGACAAGCCACCTTGTAGTCGTGGGCTGTCAGCACCGTCTTGCAGCCCAGGGATTTGGCCACCCGGATGATCGCCGGGGTGAGCTGGTGGTAGATGTTGTGAAAGTGAACGATATCGGGCCGCTCGGCACGGATAAGCTCCGCCAACCGATCACAGGCCTCCTGATTGTGGATGAAGCGAGCGGCGATCTTCAGCCGATCGAAGAGCCCGTGCCGCTGGTGATAATCGACGTTGGCCAGAAAGTAGCCACTCTGGGGTGAGGGGAGGTTATCCGGATGCTGCATGGCAAAGTCGATCACCTGATGACCCGCCTGACGCACCATCTCCCGCTCCTGAAAGAGGACTGTCTCGGCACCTCCCTTCATGAAAAAGAACTTGTTGGCAAAGAGCACCTTCACGGCAATGACTCCTGGATCAGACGATGGGCGGGCGCCTCGCGCGGGGAGCGCTGGGGCAACAGCAGGCCGCGCACCAGCCCGGCTGCATAGATGGAGAGGTTCATGACACTGCGCAGGGCATCTTGCAGGGAGCAGTTCTTCAACCACTTGAGAGCGATGAAGCCACCCAGCGGTGCCAGCGCCAGCAGCGGCAACCAGAACGGCAGCCCGGCTACGAAAAGCAGCACGCAGAACAGGAGTGCCAGCAGGTAGAGTCCGAACAGCAGCTCGGAGCGGATCACCGACAGCACCTCGCGAAAATAGGGCTGCCCCCACGCCGAGCGCACCAGCTCGCCGCTGGCAAACAGATACCCCATGCGCCAGCGGTAACGGATCAGGGCAAGGGAGTCCATGGTGTGGGAGGTGTGAAAGAAGAAGGGGACATCGAGCCGCTCCAGCCGATAGCCCGCCTGACGCAGCCGGATGCCCAGCTCCGCCTCTTCGTAACCGTGCAGGTTGCGATTGGTGAGATAGCCGATCTGCTCGATGGCGCGGCGTCGAAACAGGCCGCCACCACACAGCCAGCGCGACTCGCCCAGCGGGTAGATCTGGTTGATGCGCTGCTTGCGCGACTTGAACTCATAGCTGTGGGCATCATCCATCTCGGCCCGCCCGGCCACGCCACCGCATTCGGGGTGGGAGTGCATGTGCGCAATAGCGGCCGGCACAAACTCCGGCTCCAGCTTCATGTCGCCATCAAGCAGCAGCAGGAACTCCCCTTCGCTGAAGAGGTAGCCAAGCTGTGGCCCCACACCACAACAGCGATCGGCCGGGTTGGTCAGGCTCACCACAGTCACTCCCAGCTGGCAGGCGATCGACTGGGTACGGTCGGTCGAGAGACTGTCCGCCACGATAATCTGGTGGGAGTAGTCGGCCAGAGCGCTCCTGATGCTGGCTATGGTGTCGGCAATCCCTGCCTCCTCGTTGTAGGTCTTGATGATGACGGAGATAAGGGGGGATGGAGTCATGACACCTCACAAGAGCTGGTGGCCTGCCGAACCGAAGAACGGATCACCAGGGCGGCACCCAGCACGAAATAGAAGAGGAACTGCTGCACCGGGATCAGCATCAGCAGCTGGCTGTAAGGCAAGCTCAGCAGGCAGGCGATCCCGAACGCGATGAAAGCGGGTTGGTAGCTGAGCAGAAGCACATCTGCCGCGCTCAGCAGCTGGCGATCCAGCAACGGGCGGGGACGGCAGCACCAGAGCAGCAGAACGATCAGCGCGATGAAGATCAGGGTGCCCATCAGCCCCACCTCCCACAGCAACACGCTGAGGGAGGTGGAGTCGAGCAGCACGTTGAACAGGGGGTTGAGAAAACCGGGCAGGGTGCTGCCATGGTTGGTGGTGTTGAGGCCATAACCAAACAGCAGATTGCTGAGACCGTGGTGATCACCGTTGCTGGCCCAGAAAAAGAGAGTCGTCACCCGCCCCAGCTCGCCGGTTTCCGGGTTGATGTGGTTGGGATCGAAGATATAGCCGAGGGAGTCGATAAACAGCTCAATGGCCCCCTGTTGCCCGGCCCCCTCGAACGCGGATGAGTAGGAGGCAGCCAGCACCAGAACGGCCACGGCCACCAGTGCAGTCATCGCCAGCGCAATCAGCAACAGACGCTTGAGGTCATAGCTCTTCATCCCCCTGACATAGCTTGGCGAGAGCCAGACCCAGGCCAGCAGCAAGGGGGACAACAGGATGACGAACTTCACCTCGGCCAGCACGCAAATGGCAAAGGCGGCAAGAATGTGAAAAGCGACCGAACGACGCGAAATGAGGCCGTGGCGAAACTCGGAGAGCTTGATCAGCATAACCAGCAGGCAGAAGAAGCCGAGTGCACCGGTATTGCCGCCACCCATGGGATCCCCCCCGAAAGTACCGACCACCGAGTCCCACTTCTCAAACTCGCCGCGCATTGCCACCCGCTTCGGCACCACCACCAGCACCTGAAACAGCACCACCGGGATCTGCAGGTAGAAGACCCACTCCACCAGCTTCATGATGCGGTAAATCTGTGACTCGCGGCAAAAGCCGAGCAACAGGCAGGGAAGCAGCAGAGAGAGCGCCAGCTCGTTCTTGAAACCGATGATAGTCACCATGCCCCCCTGCTGAAGCAGGGTGCCCAGCAGCGCCAGCACCAGCAAGCCGCAGTAGAGCAGCAGCAGCACCTTCTCCTGATAGTCGAGCCGCAACGGGCTGTAACGCGTCTGCAGCAGCAGCAACATCAAGGTGGCAATCGCCAGCAGGAAGGGCAGCCAGAGGAAGGCCGTAATACCGGTGACGTACTGGGCCAGGCCGCAGATCACCAGCGACAGCAGCAGATTGGCCTGCATGATGAGGGCACTGTTCACGAGGGCAGATCCATCCGCCCCTGCAACTCGGCAGCCCGGCGGTTGACCCGCAAAAAGACGAAGCCGTAGCGCACCGCAGTCAGCAGAGAGAAGGCCAGCACGCAGAGCTCGTACTCCTGCTGCAACCAGGGCAACAGCACGAAGGCAATCACCACGACCAGCAGCTGCTCAAGCTGGATCTGCAAAAAGTAGCGGGGCGAGCCGAACACCAGCTCGATTACGGTCAGCGGGCAGATGGCCACCGCAGTAAAGACATAGGGCAACATGTAGCGGGAGGTATCGATGGAGGCGATCCACTCCGCATTGAAGAACCACTTCATCACCAGCGGATAGCAGATGAGGATCCCGAGGGTGGCCGCACTGCCCATCGCCAGCAGCAGCCGCTTCACCTTGCGAAACTCCTCCCCGTTGAAACGGCGCTGGCGAAAATCCTCCGACCATCGCGAGAAGATGGAGTGGCGGATGGCGTTGCCAACAATCACCACGGGCGCCAGACAGAAGCGGTTGACCACGGCAAAGTAGCCCGCCACCAGAGGGGAAAACCAGAAGTTGATCAACACGGTCGGCAGATTGGCCGTCACCATCGCCAGCACCTCGGCACTGCCGACACCAGCCAGATGCGCTTTATGGCGGGAGAAGAAGTGCTGCAAGCGGCGCGGGGCAGCCTCCCTCAGCATGGCACTGTGCCAGGTAAAGGCAGACCACAACCAGCCCCCGATCACCACCAGCAGCAGACAGGCCCATAACTGATAGAAGTGCGCCATGTCAGGGGCCAACAGCAGACAGAGCAGCACCACGGCAGAGGCCGAGATACGCTGCAGACCGAGCCGCTGGTAGTGGCCGGCCCGCAGGGCCAGATTCTCGGCGATGAGGAGCAGCCCGTGGGTCACGGTCAGCAGGTAGAGCGGCCAGAGCGGCAGCGAGAAAAAGCAGACCACCACCAGCACATAGGGGATGGGGAGCAGCCAGACCTGCAACAGGGAAAAGATCAGGTTGCCGGGCAGCTCGGCCTCCTCCAGCTTGGGCAACAGCAGTTGCGAGGCAAAGGTGGCAAGCTGGGCACCGATCAGCACCAGACTGTAGCTGAGGGCATAGAGCCCGACCGCAGCCATGTCGAACTTGTGCGACAGTGACCAGACCGAGAACGCCCCGATCAGCTGGGATAACACGGAAGCACCCCCTATGGTGGTGATGCTGCGCAGCAGTTTCATAGCGCGCCCCAGGTGGGTGCACCACAGAATCTCAGGTTCTCCGCCCCTTCCAGATCGCGCTCGGCGACCTGGGTCAGCACTGTCCCCAACACCGCCACTCTGGCATCCCGCAGCTGTGCCAGCACGCTCAGCACCCGACTGGCCGGCAGCTGGCCGGACTGGATCACATGAATGGCACCATCCAGCAGTTGCCCCAGCAGCAGGGCATCCTTGCCGACTTCCAGCGCAGGGGTGTCCACTATGATGCGGTCAAACTGCCCGGCAAGGGTTGCCAGCAGTTCGCTCCAGCGTGGCGAGCCAAGCAGTGCCAGCGGGGAGGAGACCGGCTGGCCAGCCGGTAGCAGGGTCAATCCCTCTTTTGGCACCAGACAGGCAGCCAAATCGGCTTCGCCTGCGAGCAGCTCGGCTAACCCCGGTCTGGCTGCCTGCCCCAGCAACTGGCGACCAAGGGAGCCCCGGCGCAGATCCCCATCCACCAGCAGCACTCGCTCATGGCGGGCAAAGCTGGCGGCACAGAGAGCCGCCAGCGTCGACTTGCCCTCACCAGCACCGGTCGAGGTGATCATGATGCGCTGCAGCTGACCCGACTCCAGCCGCATGATGGCGTAGAGGTCATCGGCACTGGCACATACTCTGGGATTGACCGCTCCCACCCGCAGCAGTGCACTCTGATCCTGCAAGGCTGCCAGCCGCGGGATTTCGCCAAGCACCCGCCCACCGAGCTGGGAGACCAGCTGGCTCAGACGATCCAGGGTATTGCGCAGTGCTCCGGCAGTGATGACGGCCAGCACGGCAACCATGCCCGCCATGATCACCACCATCAGCAGAAACAGCATCTTGTTTGGCTTGGCTGGCAACAAGGGCACCGATGCAGCATCGTAGAGGATGGCATTCGACTCGTGCAACTGAGCGTTCAGGCGGGTCTCTTCCTGACGGCGGAACAGCTCGTTATAGAGCTGACGGGTCTTGTCGATATTGTTCTTCAGATTGTTGTACTCATCCTTCTTGACCGCCAGCGAGGAGAACTCCCGCTTCTTCTCGTCAAGCTGGGCGAGATACTCCTGCTCCTTGCGCTGGCTGCTCTGGTAGCGATCCTCGATACCGTCGGCAATCTCCCGCATCAGCTGGTTTGACTGGGTATTGAGCGCCTTGATGCGCGCTTCGGCCTGCAGAATACGGTCATGCTTGGGGCCATAACGCTTGGCCAGCTCGGAGAGCTCCTGCTGGGCCTTGATGAGGGCGATGCGCAGATCCTGCATCTGGGGGTGGTTGGAGACCTCGGGCAGGGAAGCCAGCGCCGCCGGATTGCGGCCGTACTCCTGAATGGACTGGAATTCGGCCTGCGCCGCCAGCCGCCGCTCGCGTGCATCCGCGTACTTGTTGGTGATGATACCGAGCTCTTCGGTTTGCAGACCATCTACGCCGCGAAACGTCAGCAGATCATTGCGGGCAAGAAAATCGCCGAGCTGCTTCTCCTGCTTCTCCAGACTGGCCTTTATCTCCACCAGCCGGCTCTGGTTCCAGTGCGATGCCGTGGTGTTGGCATCGACCCGCTCCTCCACATTGAGATCGATGTAAGTCTGGGCCACCTCATTGGCGACGCTGGCGGCCAGCTCGGGAGAGCGGGATTCGAACCCTATGCTGACCAGCTGGGTATCGCGCACCGGCGAGACGGTCAGGTGTCTGGCCAGATACTCCAGCGCATGCTGGTGGCGTGAGGAGGCATCCTCCTGATGTGCGGCACTCCAGAGCCCCTTGATGCGGCTCAGCCAGCTGTCGGGATTGGGCTGCCCGTTGAATTCCGGCAACTCGGCCAAACCCAGATGAGTAACCACCTTCTCGGCTACCCGGCGTGACTTGAGCAGCTCGAACTGGGTGTTGTAGTACTCGCGGCGGCTGGTATCGACCCGGTAGACGGGCTCGATAGGGGAAGCGCTGTTGGCATCTGCCTTCAGCAGCAGGGTCGCACTGGATTGATAATAGGGCGGCATGCTGAGGATAAAGGGGGCTGCCGCCAGGGTCACCACGGCGGCAAACAATACCACCTTCCACCAGTTTGCCTTGAGCACCCGCCAGGGGCCGCTGAAATCGAGGCGACTCTCTAGCGCACGGCCATTTTCAACCAACAATGAAGTCATGAAGAGCGTCCTGGATCAGAAGAAACTTTGTTCGATGGTGATGATGTCGCCGGGATTGAGCTGCCGTTGCAGGCTCACCTCTTCCAGCAACTGATCGCTGCCATTGAGGCGCAGGCTGATATCCCGTCTGGCGGCGCGATCGGTGAAACCACCCGCCAACGCGACGGCCTTCTCCACCGTCAGGCCGGGCTGGTATTCGTAGCCCCCCGGGTGAGCCACCTCGCCAGCAACAAACACCTGTCGGAAAGTGGTCACGTTGACCGTCACCATGGGATCGAGCAGCACGCCGTGCTTGAGCCCTCTGGTCAGCAGCTCGGCCACCTCAGCGGTGGTATGGCCCATCAGCAACACCTGACCCAGATAGGGGTAATTGACGTGGCCACTGGTATCGACCTTGAACTTCATCGACAGATCCGGCTCGCCATACACCCGGATTTCGACCTCGTCCCCCGGCGCCAGCCGGTAGGCGGAATCGTTGCCTTGAGGGCTCTGGCCAGCCCAGACCGACAGGCTGAACAACCAGCCAAGCAGAAGCACCATCACGCTTTTGTTCATGTTAAATGGCTACCTTGAGTGAAAGAGAAAGCTGTTGTTTGTCGTAACCGAGGGCACGGCCATAGCAATTGCCGCCGATGTCGATGGGCTGCCCGGCAAAGCTGGAACCGGAGTCGGCCTGCAGGTAGTGGAGCCCCAGATTGACGGAGGGACGAATGTCGTAGCTGATGCCCATGCCCCAGCGATGGATGTCGTCCTGACGGTGGCGGTTGTCGTTACCACAGACCACCGACTGGTGATAATCATCCCGGATATCGTGATAAGAGAGCGTGGTCGCTACTCCGGGTGACCAGTGGTGCTGCCACTCGGCGCCATATAGCTGGCTGCTGACATAGCCGCCGTCACCACCCGGATCACGAATGGTCCGGCTGGAGAGCAGCGCGAGCTTGCTGTAATCGAGCGGTTGCCACTCCAGACGCAGATCCCAGTTCAGCCCTTTGAAACTCTCTGCCTGTGGATCATTGACGAAACGCTTGTAGATCCCGCCGATATTGGCATCGATCCGGGTCTTGCCGGTCAGCTGGCTCATCACCCCTGTGATAAGGAAGAATTCGTCGGAATCCTTGCGCGGATTGGCCGGATAGCGTCGCAGATTGGTCTGCAGGGTGTAACGAAAACGGCTGACATGGCTCACCTGATCGAACAGCTCGACAATGGCGGTGTTCTCATGCCACTCCTGCTCGGCCATATAGCGTTCAAAGTCATGCAGGTAGAGGTGCCTGTCGAGATAACCCAGATCCTTGTGGGAGAGCGCCAGCTCCAGCTTGCCTCTGGCATCGGGAGCGCCATAACTGTAGCGGCCACCCACTTCGCTGCGTTTGAAGCGCAACGGCTCGGCAATGTTGAACCAGCCGAAAGTGGCATCACCGCCAGCCTTCTCATCCCCCTGCAACATAAAGCCTTCGGTCAGCCCCTCGCCACGCGCCTCATGGCCCAGCCGATACTGGTACATCAGCTTGAAGGCGTTGCGCAGGGAGAAGCGCCAGCTGCCGTCAAACTGGAACTGGTGATCGGCATAGCCATCCCCATGGCTGCTGCCATAGCGACGATAGTCACCCAGATAGCTGAACTGATAGCGATCCAGGCCGCGTTTGCCCACCATGCGAAATTCCGGGGTGATTCCGATGAAATCGGAGCCAATCGCCTGACCACTGTCACGCAGCCACAGCAGGTTGCTGTCGTGACCATAACGACTCTCCATCTCGGTCTGGACCTCCAGACCCAGCAGCCCCTGATGGGATAAGGGAGTGACCTCGGCACGGACTGAAAGAGAGGGGGAGAGCAGCAGTCCGGCGCAAACGAGGCTAGTAAGCTGACGCACCGACAAACCCCTTGAATACAGTCAGGAAAATGACTTTGAAATCCAGTCCGAGCGACCAGTACTGGATGTACTTGAGATCGAACTTGACCCGCATCTCCATCTTGTCGAGGGTGTCGGTTTCACCACGAAATCCATTTATCTGGGCCAGCCCGGTAATCCCCGGTTTGACCTTGTGGCGCAGCATGTACCGCTCCACCAGTGAGCGGTACTGCTCGTTGTGCGCCACGGCATGGGGACGTGGCCCCACGATCGACATGGAGCCCTGAATCACATTGAAAAACTGCGGCAGCTCATCCAGCGAGGTACGACGCAAAAACGCACCGAATGGCGTCACTCTGGGATCGCCTCTGGTTGCCTGAGTCACCACGGCATCATTCTCCATGACGCGCATGGAGCGGAATTTCCAGACCTGGATCCGTTTCCCCCCCAGGCCGTAGCGATCCTGCTTGAAGAGCACGGGTCCAGGGGAAGAGAGACGCACCCCGAGAGCCACCAGCGCCATAACCGGAGAGATGAGCAGCAGGATGAGTGAACCCAACACCAGATCTTCAATGCGTTTGAGCAGGGCGGCGCCCCCTTCGAACGGGGAATCGAAAAAGCTGAAGGTATAGATATCGCCCACCCGATCGATGTGGGATACGGTCAGGCCGTACTCGTAGAAATCGGGAACCAGATAGGTATTAACCGTGGTGTCGGAGAGTTCGTAGAGGTAGTGATTGATACGCTCCCGGGCGGTCAGGGGCAGCGCCAGATAGATTTCGTCGACCAGCCCTTTGCGTGCCAGCTCGAGCAGCTCATCGACATCACCCAACAGAGGACTGCGAGTCGGGTAACCGAAGCGCTCTTCGCTACGGGCATCGAAAAATCCGAGCATCTGAATATCGTGACGCGGGCTCTCCCACAGGGATTTTTCCAGCGCCAGTCCGGCCGGAGTCACGCCAATGATGGCCACACGCCGACAGCAGGAGGCATCGCTGAACCAGAGGGTCACCAGTCGGTACAACACCCGATAGCCGGTGGAAATGAGGCAGGCCATGGCAAGCCAGAGCACCGCCAGCTCCAGCGGGAAGGGGTGGTAGGGTTTAAAGATGGGAACCAGATAGACCAGCAGGTAGAGCAGGGTAGCAGTTACCAACCAGGAGAAGATGAGGCGCAGCAGAGACTGCGCCAGATGTTTACGAACCCGGCTGCAATAGAGCCCGGTATTCTGGGAGACCAGAAAGAAGACCACCATGCCCAGCGTGACCAGGGACATCTCGTCCAACCCATGAAACAAGCCAAAGTGCCGTGCGAGCAGCACCATTGAGACTGAAATTCCCACCAGATCGACAAAGCGGGAAAACAGACTGTGGCTCGCGTCTGCGAGCTTGATGATTCGCTTGTTCATGGGTCGCCTTCATACTGATATCACTTATCAGTTTTCTTGACCGGACGAGCCCAGTTCTTGATGTGACGCTGGGGTACCCGGGTAATCACGAGTTCATTTTCACCCACGTCCTTGGTAATAGTAGAGCCGGCTCCCAGGGTGGCCCCCTTGCCGATGCGAACAGGCGCTACCAGTTGGGTATCAGAACCGACGAACACATCGTCCTCGATGATGGTCTGGAATTTGTTGACCCCGTCGTAGTTGCAGGTGATGGTACCGGCACCGATATTCACCCCGGCTCCTATCTCGGCATCACCCAGATAGGTCAGATGACCGCACTTGGAACCAACCCCCAGACGGGCCTTCTTCATCTCGACGAAGTTGCCAACGTGCGCATCCTGCTCCAGAACCGCCCCCGGACGCAAGCGGGTAAACGGACCCACTGAGCACTGATCTGCCACCTGTGCACCCTCGATAACCGAGTAGGGTTTCACCTCAGAGTGATCGCCAATGACACAATCTTTCAGTACGCAACCGGCTCCGATACGAACGTGATTGCCGAGAGTCACCTTGCCCTCAATGATGACGTTTGCATCAATAACAACCTCTTCACCAATTTCCAAAACCCCACGCAAATCAAAGCGTGCGGGGTCGATCATGGTTGCACCTGCAATCATCAGTTTCTCGGCCTGCATCTGCTGATAGCTGCGCTCAAGCTGAGCCAATTGCACCCGATTGTTGGCCCCTTCCACCTCGGCGGCACGCTCCGGATGAACGGCGGCAATCGGGCAATTATCGCCGTGAGCCATGGCGATCACATCGGTCAGATAGAACTCGCCCTGGGCGTTTTTGTTGTCGAGACGAGACAACCATTGACGCAACTGGCCCCCATTGGCCACCAGCACGCCGGTGTTCACCTCACGAATGACCAGCTGTTCGGCATTGGCATCCTTCTGCTCGACGATACCGACTACCTGACCATTTTCACGGACGATGCGGCCATAGCCGGTGGGGTTGTCCAGCACCACGGTCAGCAGTGCCATCCCGTTTTCAGCCTTGGCGGCGAGCAAGCGCTGCAGGGTCTCGGGCTGGATCAGCGGGGTATCGCCGTAGAGCACCAGCACATCGTCTTCATCCTTCCAGAACGGGATGGCCTGGGCGACGGCATGACCAGTTCCCAGCTGCTGAGCTTGCAGCACCCAGTTCACATCGGCCGCCACGATCCGCTCTTTCAGCAGCTCGGCACCGTGGCCATAGACCAGATGCAGCTGCTCGGCACCGACCTGACGAGCGGTATCGATCACATGGGAAACCATGGGTTTGTTGGCTACCGGGTGCAGTACCTTGGGCAGGGAAGAGCGCATACGGGTACCTTTACCCGCAGCCAGGATCACGACGTTGAGGGACATAAATTGGCCTTTGGAACATGAAAAATACTCGGCGGAGTCTATCCAACGGGTAAAAAAAAAGCGACCCGAAGGTCGCTTTTTGCATCACCGTTATTAGCGGTAATTCTTTTTGACGATATCGATGACTCGCAGTTGAGCCATCGCCTTGGCCAGCTCGGTGGCGGCCTGGGCGTAGTCGATATCACCATGGGAGCTGTGGATCCGCTCTTCGGCTGCGCGCTTGGCTTCCTGGGCTTTCGCCTCATCCAAGTCGTCAGCACGAATCGCGGTGTCCGCCAACACGGTCACGGATTCAGGTTGTACTTCCAGCATACCGCCGGAGATGTACAGCACCTCTTCAGTTCCGTTCTGCTTCACCAAGCGGACCAGGCCCGGCTTGATGGCAGTCAGCAACGGAGCATGACCGTGGCGGAGACCCAACTCACCTTCGGAGCCTGATACCTGAGCGGATTGCACGCGACCGGAAAACAGTTTTCCTTCGGCGCTCACCACGTCCAGGTGAAAGGAGATCATCTCTGCCATGGGCCCTCCTGTCGAGGCTTACAGTTTCTTGGATTTCTCGACGACTTCGTCGATACCGCCAACCATGTAGAACGCCTGCTCGGGCAGATCGTCATACTCGCCTTTCAGGATGCCCTGGAAACCACGGATGGTCTCTTTCAGCGGCACGTATTTACCCGGAGAACCGGTAAACACTTCTGCAACGAAGAACGGCTGGGACAGGAAACGCTCGATCTTACGGGCACGGGCTACGGTCAGTTTGTCTTCTTCTGACAGTTCATCCATACCCAGGATGGCGATGATGTCCTTCAGCTCTTTGTAGCGCTGCAGTACGGTCTGAACGCCACGAGCGGTCTCGTAGTGCTCCTTGCCAACCACCAGCGGATCCAGCTGACGAGAGGTAGAGTCCAGCGGGTCAACGGCCGGGTAGATACCCAGTGCCGCGATCTGACGGGACAGTACGACGGTCGCATCCAGGTGGGCGAAGGTGGTCGCCGGAGACGGGTCAGTCAAGTCATCCGCAGGAACGTAAACGGCCTGTACGGATGTGATGGAACCGGTCTTGGTGGAGGTGATACGTTCTTGCAGAACACCCATCTCCTCGGCCAGGGTCGGCTGGTAACCTACTGCGGAAGGCATACGGCCCAGCAGTGCGGATACTTCGGTACCGGCCAGGGTGTAACGGTAGATGTTGTCCACGAAGAACAGCACGTCACGACCTTCGTCACGGAACTTCTCGGCCATGGTCAGGCCGGTCAACGCTACGCGCAGACGGTTTCCGGGCGGCTCGTTCATCTGACCGTAAACCAGAGATACTTTGTCCAGTACGTTGGACTCCATCATCTCGTGGTAGAAGTCGTTACCCTCACGGGTACGCTCACCTACACCGGCGAATACAGAGTAACCACTGTGTTCGATCGCGATGTTACGGATCAGCTCCATCATGTTTACGGTTTTGCCTACACCGGCACCACCGAACAGACCAACCTTACCACCCTTGGCGAACGGACATACCAGGTCGATAACCTTGATGCCGGTCTCCAGCAGCTCGGTGCTGTTGGACTGATCTTCGTAGCTGGGGGCTTCACGGTGGATTGACCAGCTCTCTTCTTCACCGATCGGGCCTTTCTCGTCGATTGGCTCGCCCAGTACGTTCATGATCCGACCCAGTGTCGCAGTACCGACCGGAACCTGGATGGATTTACCGCTATTCATTACTTCCAACCCACGACGCAGACCGTCGGAGGAACCCATGGTGATGCAACGAACGACGCCGCCACCGATCTGTTGCTGAACTTCCAGCACCAGACCCTGGCCTTGACCTTCGCTAACGACCTTCAGTGCATCGTACACCTGGGGCACGGCATTCTGCGGGAACTCGATGTCCACTACAGCGCCGATGATTTGGACGATGAAACCGTTACTCATGTCAAATCCTCTAAACCTTTGATAACCCTTGCCTTACACCGCAGCAGCACCGGATACGATCTCTGTCAGCTCCTGGGTAATACTGGCCTGACGGGCCTTGTTGTATACCAGTTGCAGATCGTTAATCAGGTTACCGGCGTTGTCAGTCGCGGCTTGCATGGCAACCATTCGGGCTGCCTGTTCACTGGCCAAGTTTTCCACTACACCTTGGTAGACCTGAGATTCGACATAGCGAACCAGCAGGGTATCCAGCAGCTTCTTGGGATCCGGCTCATAGAGGTAATCCCAGTGGTGTTTCTTGGCGAGCTTGCTGTCTTCAGTTACGGGCAAAGGCAGCAGTTGATCGACCCGTGGTTGCTGCACCATGGTGTTGACGAACTTGTTGTACACCAGATACAGCTTGTCAATCTCACCGTTGTCGTAAGCCTTCAGCATGACCTTGACTGAACCAATCAGGTCATTGACGCTCGGGTTATCGCCCAGTCCTGCGACATGAGCTTTCACCTTGGCGCCGTGCCGTTCAAAGAAGTTGGAGGCTTTGTTGCCGATCAGAGCCAGGTCAACCTTGGCACCTTTCGCGCTCCATTGCTTCATATCATTGAGGGCAGCCTTGAACAGGTTGATGTTCAGACCACCACACAGGCCACGGTCGGTGGAGACGACGATGTAACCCACTCGCTTGACCTCACGTTCGATGAGGTAGGGGTGCTTGTATTCCAGGTTCCCCTGAGCGATATGGCCGATCACCTTGCGCATGGTTTCAGCGTACGGACGGCTGGCAGACATGCGATCCTGCGCACGGCGCATCTTGCTTGCTGCCACCATTTCCATAGCGCTGGTGATCTTTTGAGTGTTTTTAACACTCCCGATCTTGTTACGTATCTCTTTTGCGCCGGCCATCTCTTCTCTCCATCAGGTGGCAGCTTGCGCTGCCACACTCGCTTACCAGGTCTGGGTTGCCTTGAAGTCATCCAGCAACGCAGTCAGCTTGCCAACGATCGCGTCGTTGTAGTCAGCCTTGGCATTGATTTCAGCCATCAGCTCAGCATGCTGGGTATCGGCGAAAGAGAGCAGAGCGGCTTCGAAGTCGAGGATCTTGCTCAACTCGACATCAGAGAGATAGCCTTTTTCCGCGGCGAACAGCACCAGAGACTGGTGAGCCACGCTCATCGGAGAGTACTGCTTCTGTTTCATCAGCTCGGTCACTTTCTGACCGTGGTCCAGCTGCTTGCGAGTTGCATCGTCCAGGTCGGAAGAGAACTGGGCAAAGGCAGCAAGTTCGCGATACTGGGCCAGCGCGGTACGGATACCACCGGACAGCTTCTTGACGATCTTGGTCTGGGCGGCACCACCCACACGGGATACGGAGATACCCGGATCAACCGCAGGACGAATACCGGCGTTGAAAGACTGGGAAGTCAGGAAGATCTGACCATCGGTGATGGAGATCACGTTGGTCGGAACGAACGCGGATACGTCGCCCGCCTGGGTTTCGATGATCGGCAGCGCGGTCAGAGAACCGGTTTTGCCCTTCACTTCACCCTTGGTGAACTTCTCTACGTACTCGTCGTTGACGCGAGCTGCACGCTCCAGCAGACGGGAGTGCAGATAGAATACGTCGCCCGGGAATGCTTCACGTCCTGGCGGACGGCGCAGCAGCAGGGAGATCTGACGATATGCAACGGCCTGCTTGGACAGGTCATCATAAATGATCAGGGCATCTTCACCGCGGTCACGGAAGTACTCACCCATGGAGCAACCTGAATACGGAGCCAGGTATTGCAGGGCAGCCGCTTCGGAAGCAGAGGCAACCACTACTATGGTGTTGGCCAGAGCACCGTGCTCTTCCAGCTTGCGCACCACGTTGGCGATGGTGGAGGCCTTCTGGCCAATCGCAACGTAGACACACTTAATGCCGGAGTCTTTCTGGTTGATGATGGTGTCGATCGCAATGGCAGTTTTACCTACCTGGCGGTCACCGATGATCAGCTCACGCTGGCCACGACCGATAGGGATCATGGAGTCGATGGCTTTCAGACCGGTCTGGACAGGCTGGTCAACAGACTTACGCTCGATAACGCCCGGGGCAATCACTTCTACCGGAGAGAAGCCATCGTGCTCGACCGGACCTTTACCGTCGATAGGCTGACCCAGGGTGTTGACCACCCGGCCCAGCAGACCACGACCGACCGGCACTTCCAGAATGCGGCCAGTACCTTTTACTTTCATCCCTTCGGCCAGATCGGCATAGGGACCCATCACTACGGCACCAACGGAGTCACGCTCCAGGTTCAATGCCAGAGCGTAGCGGTTGCCCGGCAGCTCGATCATCTCACCCTGCATGGCATCGGCCAGGCCGTGGATACGAATGATACCGTCACTCACGGAGACGATGGTACCTTCGTTACGCGCTTCGCTCTTTACATCAAACTGCGCAATGCGCTGCTTGATCAGCTCGGCGATTTCAGTGGAATTCAGTTGCATGCTCTAATACCCCAATCAAGATTGCAGCGCGTCAGCCATGCGATCCAGCTTGCCGCGGACAGTTCCGTCGATAACCAGATCACCGGCCTTGATGAGCACCCCGGCCATCAAGGACGCGTCGATGCTGCAATTCAGCTTCACTTTGCGCGCGAGACGTTGTTCCAGAGAAGCCTGAATATTGGCTTTCTGCTGGTCGGTCAGTGCAATCGCCGAAATCACGTCAGCCTGAACTTCTTTGTCCAGTTCAGACTTGAACACCACAAATTCGGCAACGACCGCCGGCAGCACACCCAAGCGACCATTCTCTGCCATTACCCGGATCAGGTTCTGGCCATGCTCGTCGAGTTGCTCCCCGCAGATGCTGACAAACAGTTTTGCCAGCTCGTCGGCAGCCACAGAGCCGTTAACCAGGGAGTGGATGGTCTCGTTCTTCACTACTTCCGCAGCGAAGCTGAGCATCCCCAGCCACTGATCAACCGCCTTGTGCTCAACGGCAAACTCGAAAGCAGCCTTGGCGTAGGGGCGAGCGATTGTAGTCAGTTCAGACATAGCCCCGTTCCCGTTACAGTTCAGCTACCAGTTTGTCGACGATGTCGCTGTTGGCAGCCTGGTCGATTTGGCGCGCCAGGATCTTCTCTGCACCCGCAATGGCAAGAGCAGCAACCTGCTTGCGCAGTTCCTCTTTGGCACGATGACGTTCAGCTTCAATCTCGGCACGGCCTTGAGCCAGGATTTTTTCCCGCTCAGCCTGAGCACCGACAGTTGCCTCATCAATGATCTGGGCCTTGCGTTTGTTGGCCTGTTCAATGATTTCAGCAGCCTGCAGCTTGGCTTCTTTCAGCTGATCGACGGCATTGGCCTTGGCCAAATCCAGATCTTTCTTGGCTCGTTCGGCAGAAGAGAGACCGTCAGCAATAGCTTTCTGACGGGCTTCGATGGCAGCCATCAGCGGCGGCCATACATACTTCATGCAAAACACAACGAAGAAGAAAAAAGCAATTGCTTGGCCGAGGAGGGTGGCGTTGATATTCACAGCCGATGTCCTCTTTAGTTAGTTAATGGGTTATGCCTGGAGATGTCGTAACGACTTAGCCAGCAACCGCAAACATCACATACAGACCCAGACCAACGGCGATCATCGGGATCGCATCCACCAGACCCATTACGATGAAGAACTGGGTACGCAGAACAGGGATCAGATCAGGTTGACGAGCAGCACCTTCCAGGAACTTGCCACCCAGAATACCGATACCGATGGAAGCGCCGATAGCAGCCAGACCCATCATCATTGCAGCAGCGATGTACAGCAGGTCCATGTTCAAGTTTTCCATGAGGATCTCCATTTATTTAGATGTAATTGATTGTATAAAAAGGATTATTTGAGTCGCATCAACCATGGTCTTCCTGTGCCATCGACAGATAGACGATGGTCAGAACCATGAAGATGAATGCCTGCAAAGTGATGATCAGGATGTGGAAAATTGCCCAAGGCACGGACAGGATCCACTGTGACCACCAGGGTAGCAAACCCGCAATCAGGATAAAGATCAGTTCGCCAGCATACATGTTGCCGAACAGTCGAAGACCCAGAGAGACCGGTTTGGATACCAGCGTAACAGTTTCCAGGATGAGGTTAACCGGGATGGCCGCCGGGTGGTTGAAAGGCTGAAGCGTCAGCTCCTTCACAAACCCGCCGATACCCTTGACCTTGATGCTGTAATACAGGATCAAGAAGAACACGCCCAAAGCCATGGACATGGTGATGTTAACGTCAGCAGAGGGAACCACACGCAGATAGGGAATACCCATCAATTGTGCAGCGTGAGGGATAAAGTCAACGGGGATCAGATCCATCAGGTTCATCAGGAAGATCCAGACAAACACAGTCAACCCCAAAGGTGCGATGACCTTGTTGCGACCATGAAAGATGTCTTTGACGTTACCATTCACAAACTCGACCAGCATCTCCACAAAGCACTGCAGCTTACCCGGCACCCCGCTGGTAGCGTTAACGGCTACTTTGCGGAACAGCAGGATAAACAGGGCGCCTAGCACGACGGAGAATACCATTGAGTCGATATTCACCGTCCAGAACCCGGACCCGACTTGAAGGTGGGTCAGGTGGTGGGAGATATATCCCTGAGGAGTCAGGACTTCTCCGGTTGCAGACATGAGTTTTCCTAATAGTGGTTGTTAAGCGTGAATGAGACTATCCACTGTACAACGAGGGCGAGGATATAAGTGGCGAAAAACGAGACGGTAACGACCTCGACTTTCGCACCAAACAACAGAGCAAACAGACCTGCTGTCGAAACGAGCTTAATCCCAGCCCCACCATAAAAGTCCCGCAAAACCAGGCCCACACTCTCGGTTGTCACCTTGCGGCGCAGCACCCAGACAGTAAACAAGGCTTGAGGAACCCAGTACATCCCCCCTCCGTAAAGGGCGGAATAACCGGCGCTGGCACTAATCTGATAAAACCAGACAGCACTCATCGCCAGGATCAGGATGAGCTGACAAACGAGCATAACCCAGGCTAGCGTAAAACCTTCCAAGGCTATTTTCTGCTTCACCAACCTACCCCTGAACATTACAGAACTGTAAAAAATCGGGATCCGAAGACCCCATGTTAACAGCTCTTAAAGCCGGTCAAATTATACCCTTGAGGGCCGCTATTGCAATATGACAAAAATCCTTAATTTTTGCGGCTTTCCGCGGCAAATCAAGGTTATGGCCATATCAAAAGGAATGGATGTTTTATTACTACAAAAAGCGTAAGAATCACGATTCTGACACGCCAAAATAGCCCAATATACGGTCCAAATCGGATAAATTCTCGTAACTTATTACTAACTTTCCGCTATCCCGCTTGCCAGGCTGAAGTTGCACCTGATTGCCAATTTTTTCTGCCAGTTGGCGCTCCAGGTAGCCGATCTGCGGATCACGGGCCGGTTCGACCCTGGCTTTTGCCGGTTCAAGCGCTTTTTGCACCAGCTTCTCGGTATCGCGTACAGTCAGCCCTTTCTGGGCAACCAGCTTGGCCAGTTCGGACTGAGCCTGACCGCTCAGGGCCAGCAGGGCTCGGGCATGACCCATGTCGAGGTCGCCATGCTCGACGAAACGCTTCACGTCGTCGTTGAGCTGGTTGAGACGCAGCAGGTTGGTCACCGTGGTGCGGGACTTGCCCACCGCCTCGGCCACCTGCTGGTGGGTGAGTTCGAATTCGGTCAGTAGTCTTTGTAAAGCGACCGCCTCTTCGATGGCATTGAGGTCTTCCCGCTGGATGTTCTCAATCAGCGCGATGGCAACGGCAGCCTCGTCGGGTACATCCTTGACGATGCAGGGCACCACCTCGAGCCGCGCCAGCTGGGACGCGCGCCAGCGCCGCTCACCGGCGATGATTTCGAAGGATTGTTCGCCGAGAGGGCGTACCACGATGGGCTGGATCACCCCCTGGGCGCGGATGGAGTTGGCAAGCTCTTCCAGTGCATCCTGGGACATGTCCTTGCGGGGCTGGTACTTGCCGGACTGCAACCACTCCACCGGCAGCTTGCGCAGCTCGCCCTGATTGGTGGGGGCCATGGCCTCTTCAGTACGTTGATCGCTCATCACCTGTTTCTGGCGGGCAGCCGTGCTGGTACTGAGCAGGGCATCCAGCCCCTTGCCCAGTCCACGTTTTTTCGGAGTCATATGCTCTCTCGGTCTGCGATGGTCGCCTGACGTTCCTGCTCCTGGCGGCGCAGGATCTCGCCAGCCAGTGCCAGGTAGGCCTTGGCGCCCACCGATGATTTGTCATAGTGCATGGCCGGGGCACCGAAACTCGGGGCCTCAGCCAGTCTAACATTGCGGGGAATGATGGTGCGGTAGACCTTGTCGCCAAAGTGCTGTTTTAGCTGATCGGACACATCATTGGCCAGCCGGTTGCGGTGATCGTACATGGTACGCAGCACACCTTCGATCTTGAGATCGGGATTGACCACGGCGGCCAGCTTGCTGATGGTGTCGACCAGGGCGGTGAGCCCTTCCAGCGCATAGTATTCGCACTGCATGGGCACCAGCACGGAGTCGGCGGCGGCCATGGCATTCACGGTCAGCATGTTGAGGGAAGGTGGGCAGTCGATGAAGACGTAGTCGTACTTGTCCCGCACCGAGGCCAGCGCATTGCGCAGACGGATCTCGCGGGCGAAAAACTCCATCAGGCGGATTTCGGCTGCGGTCACGTCGGCGTTGGCGGCGATCAGGTGATAACCACCGGAAGTTTCGGGTATGATCACCTCGCTGATGGGAGCATCTTCGATCAGCAGCTCATAGGCGGTGCGCTCGACTTCGTACTTGTCGACGCCGCTGCCCATAGTGGCATTGCCCTGCGGATCCAGATCGATCACCAGCACCTTGCGCCGGGTGGCGGCCATGGAGGCGGCCAGGTTCACACAGGTGGTGGTTTTACCCACTCCACCCTTCTGGTTGGCTATGGCAATGACTTTTCCCACACTATCCCCTAAATGAAACTGCGACCCTATTCGGGCTGGATATGTTTGAATTCCAGCAGATGACGTTCGCCTTCCAGCTCCGGCACCCGCAGCTCATGACAGGCTACCAGACGGATATTGGCAGGCAACTGGGCCAGCTCCTCTGCGGGATATTGTCCCTTGAGCGCGAGGAAGCTGCCCTGTTCTGACGGCAGGTGGTGACACCAGCTCAGCATGTCCTCTAGCGAAGCGAACGCTCTGCTGAGTACACCATCAAACCCGACTTCGGGTTGATACTCTTCCACCCGGGATTTGATCGGCGTCACATTGGTCAACCCCAGCTCCAGAATGACCTGGCGGATGAAGTTGATCCGTTTGCCCAGACTGTCTAGCAGAACGAACTGCTTGTCCGGATTGATGATCGCCAGCGGCAATCCCGGCAGGCCGGGACCGGTCCCCACGTCGATGAAGCGCTCACCGTGCAAGTGGGGGCTTACCACCAGGCTATCGAGGATATGCTTGACCAGCATGGCGTCCGGATCTCGCACCGAGGTGAGATTGTAAGCCTTGTTCCACTTGTGCAGCAACTCGACCAACTGCACCAGTTGGCTCTTTTGGGTATCGGTGATAACAATTCCGGCCTGCATGAGCAGGCCGTTCAATCTTTCCAGCATATTTTCCAACGGTAAGAATCCTCAGGCGGTTTTACGCAGCAGGCCGTGTTTTTTCAGGTGAACCAGCAGGATGGAGATGGCCGCCGGGGTGATGCCGGAGATGCGGGAAGCCTGACCAATGGTCTGCGGCTTGGCATCGTTCAGCTTGGCTTTCACCTCGTTGGAGAGGCCGTTCACCTCGCGATAGTCCAGATCCAGCGGCAGCAGGGTGTTCTCGTTGCGCAGCTGCTTTTCCACTTCATCGTGCTGACGCTCGATGTAACCGGCGTACTTGATCTGGATCTCAACCTGTTCGGCCGCGGCAGGATCGGTCACGGAAGGGCCGACACCTTCGATGGCCATCAGCGCATCATAGGTCACCTCGGGACGACGCAGCAGCTCTTCCAGACTCTGTTCGCGGGTCAGCGGGGTGTTGACCAGGGCGTTGACTGCCTCCAGTGACGGATGTTGCGGGTGGATCCAGGTTGAACGCATGCGCTGACGCTCCAGCTCGACCTGTTCCATCTTGGCGTTGAATTTGCTCCAGCGCTCGTCATCCACCAGACCCAGCTCGCGACCGATGGCGGTCAGGCGGATATCGGCGTTGTCTTCACGCAGCAGCAGGCGGTATTCGGCGCGGCTGGTGAACATGCGGTAAGGCTCGCGGGTCCCCAGGGTGGAGAGATCGTCCATCATCACGCCCATGTAGGCCTGATCCCGACGCGGGTTCCAGGGATCCTTGTCTTGGGCACGCAAGGCCGCGTTCAAACCCGCCATCAAGCCTTGTGCCGCTGCCTCTTCGTAACCGGTCGTGCCGTTGATCTGGCCGGCAAAGAACAGATTTGGAATGCACTTGCTCTCCATGTTGGCCTTGAGATCCCGCGGATCGAAGAAATCGTACTCGATGGCATAGCCGGGGCGGGTGATGTGGGCGTTCTCGAAGCCACGCACGGAACGGACGATCTGCACCTGCACGTCAAACGGTAGGCTGGTAGAGATCCCGTTCGGATAGAGTTCGTGGGTGGTCAGGCCTTCCGGTTCGACGAAGATCTGGTGCGCAGTCTTGTCGGCGAAACGGGTGATCTTGTCTTCGATCGACGGGCAGTAGCGCGGGCCGATCCCCTCGATCACCCCGGCGTACATGGGGCTGCGATCCAGGTTATTGCGGATCACATCGTGGGTGCGCTCGTTGGTATGGGTAACGTAGCAGGGCACCTGACGGGGATGCTGGCTGGCATCACCGATGAAAGAGAATACCGGACGCGGATCGTCACCGTGCTGTTCCTGCATGACGGAGAAATCGACGCTGCGGGCATCGATGCGCGGAGGGGTGCCCGTCTTGAGACGATCGATGCGCAGCGGCAGTTCACGCAGGCGCTGGGCCAGAGCGATCGAGGGAGGATCCCCGGCACGACCGCCCTTGTAGTTTTCCATCCCGATGTGGATCAAACCATTCAGGAAGGTACCGACCGTCAGCACCACAGTCTTGCCGCTGATGCGGATCCCGCTTTGGGTGACCACACCGGCAACACGATCCCCATCCATGATCAGATCGTCACAAGCCTGCTGGAAGATCTTCAGGTTCGGGTAGTTTTCCAGCATCTGGCGAACGACGGCCTTGTAGAGCAGGCGATCCGCCTGGGCACGAGTGGCTCGCACTGCCGGGCCCTTGGAGGAGTTGAGGGTGCGGAACTGGATCCCGCCAAGATCGATGGCACGCGCCATGATCCCGCCGAGTGCGTCAACTTCCTTGACCAGGTGTCCCTTGCCGATCCCGCCGATCGCCGGATTACAGGACATGTGTCCCAGCGTATCGATATTGTGGGTCAGCAACAGGGTGTTCATGCCCATACGGGCTGCCGCTGTTGCTGCTTCGGTTCCGGCATGACCGCCACCGACGACGATCACATCAAATTGTTCATGGTATTGCATTGGGATCACCTTGATCTGCACGCCTGAAGATCTTTATTTGCCTGGGCTAAAGGGCGGAACATTCTATCTGTTTCGCGTCCTGAGGGGAACGTCTACTTAACGTTCAGTATGAAGGGAGGATCCACTAATTAGATCTTAAGGATCTTTAGATCGATCTTTTACTGGATCTCTTATTAGGATCCGCCCTTTCTGTTGATAAGCACTTTTTGATCATAAAGATCATTAATTTAAGGACGATCCTAGCTTGTGGAAAAGCTTGGATCCTGGCCCGGTGAACGAGGGGATAACCAGGACTTTTATACACAGATGTCTGTCGGTCTGGATCTAATACATGGATAACTATAGGTTTTACAGAGCTTTACACCGTAGTTATGCACATTACCCCTGGGCGTTGTGGGTAACCTTGTAGAACAACTCCCCCGGATCAATCTGTTAATAACATGGTGGATAGTCGATCTGGGGATAAGTGGGGAGATCAAGCTTTTTTTCAGGATCTCCCGCACGCCGATCAGGCGATCATCGTCATCCAGTCGCGGATCCACACTTCTGCGGCATCTTCGGGGATCTCGTGTTGGGTCACATCGATGTCGAGTCGCTCGCCAATCCGGCTGGCTCCGCACTCGGCCAGCAGGCGATCCAGCGTCTTGCCGCCCTGGCAAAAGGTGTCATAACTGCTGTCACCAAGGGCGATCACGCCATATTTCAATGAATTAAGATCCGGATGCTGCTCGGCAAGCTCCTTGGCGAAGGGTTGCAGGTTGTCGGGCACATCCCCGGCACCATGGGTGGAAGTGACCACCAGCAGGATGGATCCCGCATCATCCAGTACCTCTGCCAGCTTGGCCGGGTTGTGGATCCGGGTCTGGTGGCCAGCCTGTTCCAGCAGGTTGGCGACGTGGTCTGCGACATATTCGGCGGCGCCCAGCATGGAGCCGACGACGAGATTGAGTTTGGCCATGGAATGGATCCTGATTTCAGACAAAGAAACGGAAAGCCGGATTCTACCGCCAAAGGGTGTGGATAAATATGGATAAAGCTTGGGGATAATGGATCCAGTCAGATAATGCCATCGGATCCATCCTGCCGATCTTTTTTCTGCTTCTTTATATTCCTCTCCATTTTCTTCTCCGCTCATAGCTCTCCTGATGGCTCCCATCTCCCGCGAAATCCTGCCAACGATGCAGCCAGATAACAATGTAGATGCAAATGATTAGCAATTATTGAATCGATTCGATCACGGCTCCTGTAGTAGGATTGCGCTGCTTTATTCGCCCATGGAACAGGGTGATGTCGTGACAAACGACCACAAATAACAATTAAAACAACATAACTCATTGATAAACGAGACTTTAATATGATTGCGCAAAAATACACAACAGGACCCGGCAAGAAGGGCGCCTTCGGCGTGCTTTCGCTCTCCGGTTTGCTCGTCTCCCTGCCGCTGATGGCCGAACAAACCACCGCTGAGCTGCCCAAAGCCAGCGAAACCATGGTGGTGACCGGTACGGCCATGAAGGTGGAAGTGCCGATGGCCGAGACCCCTCGCGCCGTCTCCGTGGTTAATCGCGAGGAGCTGGATCAGCACGCCGTGTTGCAGCTGGATGAAGCGATTCGCTACCGTTCCGGCGTATTGACCGGTCTCTATGGTTCCGACAACAACACCGACTGGTTCAAGGTGCGTGGCTTCGATGCCGCCTCTTATCTGGATGGCAACCGCTTGTTTGGCACCGGCTACTACGTCTGGACGCCGGAACCGTTCGGTCTGGAGAGTGTGGAAGTGCTGAAAGGGCCAGCCTCGATCCTTTACGGTGAGGCGCCTCCGGGCGGGGTGATCAATGCCATCAGCAAGCGGCCGACCGCCACGCCGCAAGGGCAGGTGGATCTGCAGCTTGGCAGCCGGGATCATCGTCAAGTCGGGGTGGACGTCTCTGACGCGCTCTCCGACAACAGCCGCTACCGCATGGTTGCTCTTTATAAAGAGCGTGATGGGGTGCTTACCGGTACTTACAACGATCGGGTTTATCTGGCGCCCAGCGTCACCTTCGATCTTTCGGATCGTACCAGCCTGACCCTGCTGGCCAGTTTTCTGCACGACGAAGGGGTCCCGACCAACGGCTTCTTCCCGGTCTATGGCACCCTGAATACGTCAGGTGGCCAGATTGATCCCTCCACCAACCTGAGCCAGCCGGATTACGATCGCAACCGCAATACCCAGATCTCCACCGGTTACGAGCTGGCCCACCAGCTCAACCAGACCTGGGAGTTCAAGCAGAACGTCCGCTTCAACTACAACGATCTGCTGCTGCGCCAGACCTATATCTTCCCGACCTATGAAGGCACAACCGCCAGTCGTGGCCTGGTTTACCGCGATGGCAATACCAAGAGTGCCACTATGGACAACCAGATGGTGGGCTACTGGAACACCGACAGCACCGAGCAGACCTTGCTGCTGGGGGTGGATCTGCAGCGTCACGTCAATGAAGGGGTCGAGGCCGACAACTACGCCATGGGCTCCATCAATACCATGAACCCGGATTACAGCGGCTTCCCCGGTTTTGATGAGTCGACTGCTACTCACCAGAAGAGCAGCAAGGGCCAGAGCGGTCTCTATGCCCAGCACCAGATCCGCTGGGACGATCGCTGGTTGCTGACTGCCGGTGGCCGTTTTGACTATGTGGAGACCCACAACACCAATACCAGCAAGGACGAGCGCCAGTACGATCACGAGCTCTCCCTCTCGGGCAGCCTGATGTATCTGGCTGACAACGGCCTCTCTCCCTACTTTGCCTATGCCGAGTCGTTCGAGGTGCTGCCGGGGATCGATCCCAACACCAAGAGTTCCTACAAGCCGCTCAAGGGCAAGCTCTACGAGACCGGCGTGAAGTATGCGCCTGCCTTCCTCGACGGTTACATCAATCTGGCGCTGTTCGATCTGGCCCAGACCAACTCGCTGGTCTCTACCGGTTCCGGCCAGCAGACCCAGGCGGGTGAAGTGACCTCTCAGGGGGTTGAGCTGGAAGGGAGCGTGCAGGTGACCGATGCGCTGCGTCTGACCGCTGCTTATACCTACACCGATGCCAAAACCAACGACACAGGCAGTAGCGATCGCCGTGCCAGCCTGATCCCGCGCCACCAGGCCTCCTTCTGGGGTAACTACAAGGTGCAGCAAGGGGTGGCTTCGGGTCTGGAGCTGGGTACCGGTGTGCGTTATATCGGTTCCAGCGTGGGTATTGGCGCCGTGAATGCGGACTACACCCCCATCTACGGCTCTGCCGAGGTGCCGGCCCATACCGTCTGGGATGCGATGATCGGGTATGACTTTGCCAAGAACTGGCGTGCCCAGCTCAACGTCAACAACCTGCTGGGTGAAACCTACGTGGCCAGTTGTGACTACTACTGCTACTACGGCGAGCCGCGCAGCGTAGTGGGCAGCATCAACTACCGCTGGTAATCGAAGTCGGGCGGGAACCGGATTCCCGCCCTTCTTTTCACCCGCAGTTGTTCTGATCTCTCTGGAATACCGGTCCGTTATGGAACTCTTGTCTCTGGTTTATCGCCAATATCGTTGGCCCTTTATCGCCATCACCCTGCTCAGTCTGCTCAGTGCCGTCAGCGGGATTGGCGTCATTGCTTTTATCAATCAGTCTCTTATCGAATCTATAGGTGATCCGCTGCCGATCCTCGGTCAGCTGGTCGGCCTGATTGTGTTGCTGCTGGTGATCACGCTTGGATCCCAGCTGGCCCTGACCACTCTCGGTCACCATTTTGTCTACCGGTTGCGCGGCCGTCTGCTCAAGCAACTGCTGGATACCGATGTCGCCCGCATCCGACAGATTGGTCAGGGGCCACTGCTGGCCTCCCTCTCCAGCGATATCGGCCAGATCACCATCGCCTTCGTGCGCCTGCCTGAGCTGGTGCAGGGGCTGGTGCTCACGCTGGGCTCTGCCTTTTACCTCGGCTGGCTCTCTCCGGCCCTGCTCGGGGTGACCGCGCTCTGGGTCACCGTCACCATGGTGGTGGGCTGGTTGCTGGTGAACCGTGTTTATCGCCATCTCTCCCACATGCGTCAGGCCGAAGATCGGCTCTATCAGAACTATCAGGCCATCATCGCTGGCAGCAAGGAGCTGGCGCTCAACCGCGAGCGGGCTCACTTCGTTTACCACCAGCTCTATGAGCAAAATGCCCGTGACTATCGCCAGCAGATCATCCGCGCCGACACCTATCACCTGAGCGCGGTGAACTGGTCGAATATCATGATGCTGGGGGCCATCGGTCTGGTCTTCTTTCTGGCCAACGGCCTTGGCTGGGCCAACACCAATGTGGCCGCCACCTTCGCCCTGACCCTGCTGTTCCTGCGCACCCCGCTGTTGCAGGGAATTGGCGCCCTGCCGACCCTGCTTGCCGCTCAGGTGGCGTTCGACAAGATCGCCGCCCTCAATCTGGCCGAGCCGGATGCGGACTTCCCGCTGCCGCCCGCCATCCGACCCTGGCAGCGTATCGAGCTGGAGCAGGTGAGCTTTCACTATCAGGGGGAGGGCGGTTTTGCCGTTGGCCCCACCGATCTGGTCATCGAAAAGGGGGAGCAGATCTTCATCATCGGTGGCAATGGCTCCGGCAAGTCGACCCTGGCCATGCTGCTGACCGGCCTCTATCAACCGGTATCGGGCCGGATCCTGCTGGATGGTGAGCCGATCACCGATCGCAATGGCTATCTGGCGCTCTTCTCCGCCATCTTTACCGACTATCACCTGTTCCAGCACCTGCTGGGGCCGGAACCCAAGGATGAGCTGGTGGCCGAGTGGCTGGAGCGGTTGCAGATGGGCAGCAAGCTCACCATCAAGGATGGCTTTATCGCCGATATCGATCTCTCCCAAGGGCAGCGCAAGCGGGTCGCCCTGCTGCTGGCGCTGGCCGAGCAGCGCGAGGTGATGCTGTTTGACGAGTGGGCTGCGGATCAGGATCCCCAGTTCCGCCGCATCTTCTATCAGGTGCTGTTGCCGCGCCTCAAGGAGATGGGCAAGACAGTGATTGCCATCAGTCACGACGATCACTACTTCCCGCTGGCAGATCGCCTGCTGGAGATGCGCCAGGGCCAGCTCACTGAGCTGACCGGGGCGCGCCGCGCCGCAGTGAGCCGCGATGCGATCGCCCATCTGGATTGCGAGGTGCCGGCTTGATACCGGCACCGATGAGACTGACGGCAAGCCAGCACAGGAATTGCTTATGTTCGAGATGAAATCAACCAGCTTCACGGTCAATGACCGCACGCTGCTGCACCCCACCGACCTGCGTTTTGAGCAGGGACAGGTCTATGGCCTCATCGGCCACAATGGTTCGGGCAAATCGACCCTGCTCAAGCTGCTGGCACGCCAGCAACCCTTGAGTGATGGAGAGATCCTGTTCGATGGCAAGCCGCTACCCGAATGGGGCAACCGGGAGTTCGCCCGTCAGGTGGCCTATCTGCCCCAGCATCTGCCGAGCGCTGAGAATCTGCTCGGGCGGGAGCTGGTGGAGATGGGCCGCTATCCCTGGCGCGGCCTGCTGGGCCGGATGGGGGCGGAGGATCACCGCCAGGTCGATCGGGCCATCGCCCTTACCCATACCGAACGCTTTGCCGATCGGCTGGTGGATACCCTCTCCGGCGGCGAGCGGGGGCGGGTCTGGCTGGCGATGCTGCTGGCCCAGGAGAGCCGTTTTATCCTGCTGGACGAGCCGCTGGCCGCGCTGGATGTGGCCCATCAGGTGGAGGTGCTGACGCTCGTCAAGCAGTTGAGCCGTCAGCTAAACCTTGGGGTCATCATCGTCATTCACGACATCAATATGGCCTCCCGCTTCTGTGATCGGCTGGTGGCGCTCCACTCCGGCCGCCTGCTTACCCACGGTGAACCTGAGGGGCTCATGACCAGCGAGACCCTGCACGCTATCTATGGCATTCCGATGGAGGTCATTCGCCACCCGGCTCATGCTCATCCCATCGCCATCGTCTGACCGGGGGGCTCTCTTGAACCGTTTATTGAAGAAGATGGCACCCTGCCTTATTAGCCTGCTGCTGCCACTAGCGGCGCAGGCCGACACATCCCCGATCGCCTCTGCGCCGCTACCCCGTATTGCCACTGTCGACTGGACCATAGCCGAGACCCTGCTGGCGCTCGGGGTGACGCCGCTGGCGGTGGGGGATGCAGGCCCCTATCAGGCATGGGTCGGCGAGCCACGGCTACCTGCCGGAGTGGTGGATATCGGCCTGCGCACCCAGCCCAACCGTGAGCTGCTGGCGGAGCTCAAACCCGATCACATCCTCATCTCGCCGCTGGCGGCCCCGCTGGCGCCAACTCTTTCCCGCATTGCACCGGTGAGCACCATCGCCCTCTATGATGGGCAAACCGATCTGTGGCAGCGGCTGCACGAGGTGACCCTGACCCTCGCCCGCATGGTGGGCAAAACCGCCGAGGGCGAACGGCTGCTGGCCGGGCTGGATCGGGATCTCGCCAGAATGCAGGCCGGATTGTCTGCGGATCTGCCGCCTCTGCTGGTGGTGCAGTTTATCGATGAGCGCCATGTGCGGGTGTTTGGTCGCCACAGCCTGTTCGATGCGGTGATGACGCGGCTCGGGCTGCGTAATGGTTGGCAGGAGCAGACCAATGACTGGGGTTTCTCGGTGGTCAGTATCGAGCAGTTTATGACCTTGCCAACCGCGCGGCTGGTGGTGGTCGATCCCATCCCGGTAGGGGTGAGCGAACGGCTGCAGGAGCCTGGGCTGTGGCAGCATCTGCCGCAGGTACGGCAGGCGCCTGTGCTGCATCTGCCTGCGGTCTGGAGTTTTGGTGGCGTATTGGCCGCCCGCCGTTTCGCCGGTCTGCTCAGCGATGCATTGTTGCAAGATGCCGAGCGTATGGAGGCTAGCCGATGAAGCGACTGCTCACATCGCCGCTGCTGCGGCCGGTCTCGATCCTGCTGGGATTGACCCTCTTGCTCGCGTATTGGGAGCTGGCTCGCCAGCTGCCCGCTGCGCTCTGGTGGCAGAGCCTGTTCACCCCCAATCTGGATGATGTCAGCCAAGCGGTGGTGCATTTCAGCTGGCTGCCCCGCTTGGTTGTCACCCTGCTGGCTGGGGCGGCGCTCGGGCTGGCAGGCACCCTGATGCAGCAGGTGCTGCGCAACCCGCTCGCGTCACCGACCACCTTGGGGGTGGCCTCCGGCGCCCAACTGGCGTTGATGATGGTGACCCTGTTTGCCCCCTCCTGGTTGCTGTTGGGGCGGGAGTGGATCGCCATGGCCGGTGGCAGCCTCGCGATGGCACTGGTGTTTGCCCTGGCCTGGCGTCGCCAGCTCAATCCGGTGGTCATCGTCTTTGCCGGGCTGGTGATCAACCTCTATCTGGCGGCCATCAGCATGGGACTCTTGCTGTTCTTTCAGGAGGAGCTGAAAGGCTTGCTGGTGTGGGGCAGTGGCTCGCTAGTGCAGAACAGCTGGAGCGGGGTGAGTTACCTGTTACCCCGCCTGCTGGTAGCCGCTGCGCTGGCCGTTGTGCTGGTACGCCCGCTGGCAGTGCTGGAGCTGGATGATGCCAGCGCCCGCAGTCTGGGGGTCTCCCTGCAGCATCTGCGTTTTGCCGGACTGGGGCTGGCGGTGTTTATCACCACTTGCGTGGTAAGCGTGGTGGGGCTGATCGGCTTTATCGGGCTGGCGGCGCCCGCCATGGTGCGGCTGCTCGGGATCCGCCAGCTTGGCCAGCGGCTGCTGTGGGCACCGATCCTCGGCGCCCTGCTGCTGGCGGCGACCGATCTGCTGCTGCAGAGCCTGAGCCGCTTCTGGCCAGTCTTGATCCCCACCGGCGCAATGACCGCCCTGCTGGGCGCACCGCTGCTGCTCTGGCTGCTCCCGCGCCTGGGCATCAAGTCGGGTGCGCCTAAGGCAAACGCCGGCCTGCTGGTGGCCCGCCATCCGGCACCGACTCGCCTTATCGGCCTGTTGCTGGTCGGGCTGCTGCTGGCCGTGGTCGCCTCCCTGCTGGTTGGGCAGGGGATGACGGGCTGGAGTTGGCCAAGCTGGCTCCGCTGGCAGGCCCAGCTGGAGTGGCGACTGCCGCGCACTCTGGCTGCGGGGGCGGCTGGCGTGCTGCTGGCGCTGGCGGGCACCCTGTTGCAGCGGGTCAGCAACAACCCGATGGCGAGTCCGGAGCTGCTGGGGGTGAGCGGCGGCACCTTTATGGGGGTGATTACCACAGCGCTGCTGCTGCCCGCGTTGCCCCTGCCGCTGATGCTGGCCGGTGGCTTGCTCGGAGCCTTCGGCTGCCTGTTGCTGCTGGTGGTGGTCAATCGCAAGCACGGCTTTCAGCCGGAGCGGATCCTGCTCTCAGGTATCGCCATCACGGCACTGTTTGAGCCGCTGCAGGCCATTGCGCTGGCCAACGGCGACCTGCGGGTGCAGCAACTGCTCTCCTGGATGTCCGGTTCTACCTATTACGTCACCCTGCCGGTGGCCTATGGGCTGGTGGGGCTGGCGCTGTTGATGCTGGCCGCCTGCCTGCTTGTCAGCCGCTGGCTCGATCTGCTGCCAATGGGGAGTGCGGTGGCGACCGCACTCGGCATTCGCCTCAACCGTGCCCAGCTCGCCATCCTGCTGCTGGTGGCCGTTCTCACCGCCAGTGCCACCCTGGTGGTGGGGCCGCTCTCCTTCATCGGTCTGCTGGCGCCGCATATGGCCAAGCTGATGGGGTTGGTGCGGGCACGTTGGCATCTGCTTGGGGCCGCCGCTTCCGGCGCCCTGTTGATGGTGTCGGCGGACTGGGTCGGCCAGCAGATCATCTTCCCGCAGGAGGTGCCGGTCGGACTGGTCTCCACCCTGTTGGGGGGCGCTTACTTCATGTGGTGCCTGCGCCGCCTTTAGGTTTGTGGATTGGCTATCGTGTAGTCGGATCAGGGTTGCCAATATGGCAGTAACGATAGGCAGTGTTTTTTGGGGCCAATAACTTGGCCCCCAATATGAGCCGACGTGGCAACTGTTGGGATCATGCTGTCTCTGAATCGTTCTTCAGTTCGCTGAAAAAAAGATCGCATCATAAAAAGGATCAACAAAACCCACGATCTGGCCCGCGCCGAAATCTTCGATTGCATTGAAGCGTTCTACTACAGAGTGCGACGCTAGAGCCACCTTGGATGCGCGCCACACCAAAGGTCTTCGAATAAGTCTCGTCGTGAGAACAGAATATGTCTACCATCGTGGGCTAAGTCCATCTGATCTGGGTATGATCCTGCGCCAGATTGTCTCGACTTCACTTGCTTATTGTCTTATAAATACAAACGTTTAGATATTGCCAACCTAGCGAGGCAAAGGATGAAATTTATTTTCGATCTCGACGGAACACTTAGCTGCTGTGAAACATTGCCTATCATAGCTAAAAGTTTCAATGTCACTACGCAAATAGAAGAGTTAACTGCCCAGACTATTAATGGTCAGATCCCATTCATGGAAAGTTTCATCAAGCGGGTTGACATACTTGGTCACCTAGATGTGGCTCAAGTTGCTCGCATCGTAGCGGATATTCCCCTTAACCAGTCTCTGCTCGATTTTATCAATAGTAACCGTGATGACTGTATTATTGCCACTGGAAATTATAATGGCTGGATCGCAGAATTAGCCAAAAAAATAGAGTGCGTAATTCGATCATCAGAAGGGGAAGTTGATGCCAATGGCAAGGTTAGATTAACCAAAATACTAAAGAAAGAAGATATTGTTAAAGAGTATCAAGCGCAAGGTGAGCAAGTCGTTTTCATCGGTGATGGAAATAATGATGCTGAGGCCATGAGGATCGCTGATGTTTCTATTGCTTGCGGCTTGATTCACCAACCGGCAAATACGGTAATGCAAGTTGCAGATTATGCAGTATATGATTCTGTTGCTATGCTCAGGTTACTGCAACAGATAAAATCACCTCAAAATGGAAGGTCAGTGGTAATTAGTGCTGCGGGGGTTGGTTCGCGCCTTGGGCTGGGACAAACAAAGTCGCTTATTAAGCTACAAGGGGTGCCACTTATTCATCTACAGCTAGAACAATTCCGGCATGTAAGTGATCTTAGAATAGTTGTTGGTTTTCAGGCTAGCAGTCTTATTGATGAAGTATGCTCGATCAGAAAAGATATTATTTTTGTTTTCAATCACGATTATTTTCACTCTAAAACTGGCGCTAGTCTCTATCTTGGTGGTAAACATGCTAATGAAATGATTATTGCTTGGGATGGGGATCTATTAGTTCACCCAGATGATATTGCTCAGTGCATTGAAGCAGAGCAAGAATTTATTGGGGTGAGTCAAAAAGTGAGCGAAGACGCAGTTTTTGTGAAGCTCAATGAACAAGAACAAGTTGTTTCATTTTCCAGAGATGATGGTGATTACGAGTGGTCTGGACCTGCTGCCATCCGCAGGGAAAATATAAGATTTACCTCGGGCCATCTTTACAATCTTTTAGAACCATTATTGCCAATGTCTGCGAAGATAATACGAGCGCAAGATATTGACACTTATGAAGACTATAAGAAAGCTGTTGATTTTGTGGACTCGTGGAGTAGTGGTAATCATAAAATAAATAGTTATTATGAAAAACTAGCCAGCAAAATAAAATCACCAATAGAGACTAGAAATAAAGCCCCCGATTTTTCTATTTTTGATATTGAGTTAGTCAAACGTTTCTCAGATAAAAGTAAAACCCTGCTTGATCTTGGTGCTGGTACTGGGCTGCTTGTTAATCACCTTACAGAAGATTTCTCTAAAATAGTCGCTGTAGAAAAATATTCTAACTTTAGCGATTTTATAAAAAGAATGGACAACCTGAAAGTTATTAATGAAGATCTCAATATATTTGATGTGGCAGAGAAATTTGATCTTGTTACCATTTTTGGTGTGATGAATTTCTTCAATAGAACAGAGGCGGAACGGATTTATCAGAAGGCTCGCTCATGGATACGACCTGCTGGTACTTTGATAGTCAAGCATCAGATGGGGTGTACTGAAGATGTCATTGTTGATGGTTACTCCAAAGAGCTAGGAACAGATTACTACTCTGAATATAGATGGCTACAGCATGAGATAGATCTTATACGTCAAGCCGGTTTCAGCATTAAGGAAGTTGTTGATATTTATCCAAAAGAGTACAACCGATGGGATAACACCCATTTCTATGCCCTTGTCTGTATACCTGAAGAGAGCAGTTAGGCAAAACTGTACTGAATAATAATTATTGGATGACGATACCATGAGTCGATTTACGCGTTTTCTCCAATCATTCCTGAGGTGTTCAGGAAAGTGCGATGCTGATCTCATTTTTTCAGAACAGCTGGTTAATCTGAGTCAGGGGATTGAGCAAGGTAACCAGCAACTGTCAGAGGGGCAGCTAACTCTGCGTGATGATATCTCCAGACTTCAGGCTATAACAGAACTTCTGCGCGAGAAAGTCAGTTCATTACCGGTGATGTCATCAGCCAATGTCCACGATGTGATAGTTACAGCGGCTGAGCTTGAAGATGTTTTTGTTGGTATTTCTAAAAATATCAAGAGTTGGCAGCAGTGCAATATAGTTTTTGCATGTCCAGTGCTACATGATGGTGTCTCGTTACTGTTGCAAGATCAGGAAGTTATTTATGTTCGCAATGTTGACGATTTTGTATTGCATTTGAAAGATCGTCATGTAACAAGTATTGGTATCGCATCACCTTGGCTGATGCAGGATTTTTTTGGTGAGCGACATATCCTAAATCTACTTCTGAGGGCTTGTCAAAGTCATATTTTATATATCGATAATTGCCATTTTGTGGTACATAGCAAGAACACTAGAAAATGTCTTCATAAGGTTGGTTTCTATGAGATAGCACAGCTTTCGGAAAATCAAAAATGTGATTTTGTCTCTATTGGATGTTTGCCTGATGGTTCTTATTCTGTATTTGGTTCTGCACCGGCGATTTATACTGAGTCGCCCAGCTGTGTAACACTTAGGGCGGCTAGACTCCCAATTTGCAATACCGAAAATTTCTATTGGGAGAATTTGATGATAACACCATTTGATTCGACCAAGATTGGTTTTATGGCGCCAGCTGATGGTTTTTCTCTGGCCATTGCTCAGGCAAAAACTGCTGTAGATGATGTGATTAGTATAAAGGCTAAATTTTCGTGGTTGGGGGCTGGGAGTGGACATGCTTCTCTGGTCGCTTGCTATTCAGGCCCGCAAGATAGTCATATGTATGCCTGTATGCTTCAGGCATCCACGGCAGATATGCCTGTTATCACATTATGGGTTAATGATGGTAGTTGGAGGATAATAAGTGAGCCTAAATTTATACCAAGTGAAGAGGTGAATGTTACCGCTGGGCAGTACTCTACTATTATTGCACTCTCTGTCATGTCTACCAAGGTAATGGTTGAGGTTGGCAGCACTCTCATTATTGATGTCATTGACACCAAGTTGACGCGTACACCGCGAGTGGGGATAAGAGCAAGCGATAATCAGTTTGCTGTTTCTCAAATTACCACATAATAAAAGGCCAGACCTCATGAAAATTGTTACCTCAGGCGTAGATTCTGAGTATGTGTTGGCTGATTTATGCAAATACCTTAGGGCGGTTGGTTATGATGTCACAGAGTTGGATTTTGGCCAACTCACAGCGCAGGATGAAGATTTACTTGCCCCCTTTATTGGTGAGGATGTTGTCTACATTACATCAGCACATACTAATTTAACTAGAGATGTTGCAAAGTTTTTGGCGCCAAAATTTAATGAACACTACCCAAATTATTTATCGCCATTAGAAATAATTCAAAAATTAAAACCTAAGAAATCCATATATATTCCACATGATCTTCTTACTCCTTTTGGAGATAAAAATCTCAATGAACTAAGGTTTTTGGATCTTTTTGACTACATACTTACGCCTTTTTCATCCTCTGCACTCCAGGCGACCTTGGGTCGTCATACGAAAGTCATAGAAAGTGGATGGATAAAGCATACAAAAAGTGCTCGTCCTAGCCAGCCAGCCCAAAAAAATAAACCGAGGATTGTACTGTTCATCAGTATGTTTGAACACTTGCGTCTGAGATTTGGTGATTCAGGAATAGTCGATTACTTTGCTCCGCTTATAACGGAAAATGTCAGAGTCAAGTTACCTGCTTGGCGGGACGTGGCGCAGGTAGAGAAATTATTCAATAATCGTTTTCCCGATTGCATCATTCCCGCTGAGGAGTGCTCGATCCGAGCGATTCAGGAGGCTGATGTTGTGTTGTGCAACGGTGCTTCCTCCATACATGCCGAGTCCATTCTAATGGGGCGGCCCACAGTCTGCCTGTTGGATGATGAGGGCTTGCCATCCGATGAGCAGCGCAGCAAGCTGGGACATCTCCAGGCCATTCTGTTTCATGACTATCGACAACGAGCACCATTGGCAGATGAGTTTGTCGAGCAGGCGATGAAATATCACAGCAACTTCCCGTCAGCCCACTTTGATTATGGTGTAGTGGAAAACATCATCAGCAAGTGATGCTGTGGTCATTGTGATGGCGCAGTTGCGTTTGTGCTTGCGGATGCCTGTGGCTGGATCAAGGTAGGAGCCGGCGTAGTAGGTTAAGCGCAGAGCGCGCTTGCCTTCGGCGTCCGGTGCGCAGAATTCGATGCTGATCTTCATGAGTGTCCCCCGAAAGTACCCCGAGAGGTTACTTCGGGGTACTTTCGGGGTAAATTCTCACGAAACAAGATCAGGCAAGAATAGCCAGTAAAAAACAAAATCCAATATTTACAATATCTTATGTTCTCACTGGCTGCTTTTTATTGCTGATTTTTCACCACATTACTTCCCGATGCAGAAGCTGGAGAAGATGCGGCCCAGCAGATCGTCGGAGCTGAATTCGCCGGTGATCTCGGAGAGGGACTCTTGCGCGAGGCGCAGCTCTTCGGCCACCAGCTCGCCGGCCATGAACACTTCCAGCTGCTCCTTGGCCACCAGCAGGCGCTCGGCGGCGCGCTCCAGCGCATCCAGATGGCGGCGACGGGCCATAAAGCCCCCTTCGGTGTTGCCCTGGAAGCCCATGCAGGCTTTCAGGTGCTCGCGCAGGGCAGGCAGCCCCAGCTCGGTCTTGGCGGAGATGCGGTAGACGGCGTGGCCCTGCTCCTGGCTCGGTGCCAGATCCTCGCCGGTCAGGTCGGCCTTGTTGCGAATGACGGTGAGGCCGATGTTTTTTGGCAACCGATCAACAAATTCCGGCCAGATCTCCCGCGGGTCAACCGCGTCTGTGGTGGTGCCATCCACCATAAACAGCACCCGGTCGGCCTGTTCGATCTCGGCCCAGGCGCGTTCGATACCGATCTGCTCCACCTTGTCCTGAGTGTCGCGCAGACCGGCTGTGTCGATGATGTGCAGCGGCATACCATCGAGATGGATATGCTCGCGCAGTACGTCGCGGGTGGTACCGGCAATCTCGGTGACGATGGCTGACTCGCGCCCTGCCAAAGCGTTGAGCAGGCTCGATTTGCCGGCGTTGGGACGACCTGCGATCACCACCTTCATCCCTTCCCGCAGCAGAGCGCCCTGTTTGGCTTCCCCGCGCACGTCGTCCAGCTCGGACATGATGCTGTAGAGGTCGCCCGCCACCTTGCCGTCAGAGAGGAAATCGATCTCCTCGTCCGGGAAGTCGATGGCCGCTTCCACATAGATGCGCAGCCGGATCAGGCTCTCCACCAGTTGCTGGATTTTGCTGGAGAACTGCCCCTGCAGGGAGTGCATGGCGCTGCGAGCGGCCTGTTCGCTGGAGGCTTCGATAAGGTCAGCGATGGCTTCGGCCTGGGCCAGATCCAGCTTGTCGTTGATGAAGGCGCGCTCGCTGAACTCGCCGGGGCGGGCAGGGCGGATGCCATCGATTTTCAGAATGCGGCGGATCAGCATGTCCATGATGACGGGGCCGCCGTGGCCCTGCAGCTCCAGCACATCCTCGCCGGTGAAGCTGTTGGGGGCTTTGAACAGCAGGGCGATGCCCTGATCCAGTACCTGGCCTTGCTCATCCTTGAACGGCAGATATTCGGCGTAGCGCACCCGAGGGAGCTTGCCGAGCACTATCTCGGCGACCTGTTCGGCGGCGGGGCCGGAGACCCGGACTATGCCGACGCCACCACGGCCTGGCGCGGTGGCCTGGGCCACGATCGTATCTGTTGTCATCTTGCTTGGCTCGTTTGTTCGCTGATAGGAAAACGTAGTGGGGGACATTGTAATAAAAAAGGCGGCCCGAAGGCCGCCTCTTTTGTCATCACGGGAAGATTAGCTGCGTGAATGCAGTCCTTTCTTCTCCAGCTGACGATAGATGATGGTCTGCTGGATGATGGAGATGACGTTGCTCACCAGCCAGTAGAGAGTCAGGCCAGCCGGGAACCAGAGGAACATGAAAGTGAAGATGATCGGCATGAACTGCATCACTTTCTGCTGCATCGGGTCGGTTACGGTGGTCGGGCTCATCTTCTGCAGATACCACATGGAGGCACCCATGAGGATTGGCAGCACGAAGAAGGGGTCCTTCACTGACAGGTCAGTGATCCACAGGGCAAACGGCGCGTGGCGCAGCTCAACAGACTCCATCAGTGCCCAGTAGAGGGCAATGAAGATGGGCATCTGAACCAGGATCGGCAGGCAGCCACCCAGCGGGTTGACCTTCTCCTTCTTGTACAGCTCCATCATGCCCTGAGACATCTTCTGGCGGTCATCGCCGAAGCGCTCGCGCAGGGCCGCAATCTTGGGTTGCAGCATGCGCATCTTGGCCATGGAGGTGTACTGGGCCTTGGTCAGCGGGAACATGATGCCGCGCACCAGCAGGGTCAGCATGATGATGGCCAGACCCCAGTTCTGGACGAAACCGTGGAACACGGTCAGCAGCCAGTGCAGCGGTTGGGCGATGAACCACAGCCAGCCGTAGTCGACAGTCAGGTCGAGGTGGTTAGCTACCTTGGCCATCTGGTCTTGCAGCTTGGGGCCGACCCACAGTTTGCTGGTCACTTCGGCCTGTTGACCGGCAGCCACGTCAACCATTGGCGCCTTGTAACCGATGATGGCCTGGCCTTTACCCGGGATCACGCGGCTGTAGAAGCTGTTGGTATCGTCGGCATTCGGAGCCCAGGCAGAGACGAAGTAGTGTTGCAGCATGGCGACCCAACCACCCTTGGTGGTCTTGTTCAGGTCGGCATCCTTCATCTCGTCGAAGGTGTACTTCTTGTAGCGTGTATCTTCAGTGGAGAAGGCACCACCACGGTAAGCGCTGGCTACCATGGCATGACCTTCCTGATCCTTCGGCGTTGCTACGGTCTGCTTCAGCTGACCATAGAACTGCACCTGAACCGGCTCGGCAGATTTGTTGTCGATCTTGTAATCAACGCCAACGGCATAGTCGCCACGCTTGAGGACGAACTCCTTGGTGAAGACCACGCCCTTGCTGTCGGTCCAGGTCATCGGAACGACGACTTGATCCTGACCATCGGCCAGCTGATAGCTGGTCTGGGCGGCTTCATAGGTAGGACGACCTTCGGCCTGACTGTCCGGACCGTTGCGACCCACCAGACCGCTCTGGGCGATATAGAGGTGCTCAGGCTTGCTGGTCAGCAGCACGAACGGTTGGTCCTTGCCCTCTTCCAGTTTGTGAGACAGCAGTTCGGCAGACACGATGTCGCCACCCTGGGTATCCAGGGTCAGCTTGAGCACGTCAGAGGAGACTGTGATCAGCTTGCGTGCGGCAGTCGCGTTGGCTTGCTCGGAAACCTGAGGAATATCACCGGTCTGACCGGCTTCAGGTACGAAATGTTCGGTTTGGGCCACGGTAGTCGGGGCCGGCTTCGGAGCCTTGTCGGACTCCCACTGTTGCCAGAGCAGAAAGCTCACGAACAGCAAACCGATCAGGAGTAGATTGCGTTGTGATTCCATAGTTTTCAGTTTCTTCGCTTTGGTTGCGGAACCGGGTCATAACCACCCTCGGATAAGGGATGGCATTTTAATAGACGTTTGCTGGCTAACCAAACGCCTTTTATGAAACCGTGAAGTCGGATGGCTTCTATCGCAAATTGGGAACAAGTCGGGGTAAAACGGCAGCGCGGCCCGAGCAGAGGGCTAATGATTAGCTGATACAGGCGTATCAGTTTGATAGCTACCCATTGCAACGGCGTGACAGGGTGCGCCATAGCTTTTCCAGTAACTTGAACAGTTCCTCGTTATCCATCTCTTTCACACCGGCCTTGGCGATCACCACGATGTCGATAGCGGGCAGCTGATGTTGTTTGAGGCGGAAACTTTCCCGAACCACCCGTTTGACACGGTTACGCCAGACGGCACGCTTGAGTGCTTTTTTGGGCACAGCGAGACCAAGACGAGGGTGTTCGAGCGAATTGGGAGAAGCGAGAAGGGTAATCTGCGGAGAGGCGGCCCGGACAGGCTCGGCAAAAACGCGTTTGAAGTGTTCGGGAGTTAACAGACGTAACTCCCGAGAGAAGGTGTGCTGGGTAGGCATTAGACTACCAGGCGGGCACGACCCTTGGCACGACGAGCGGCCAGAACTTTACGACCGTTGGCAGTTGCCATGCGGGCGCGGAAACCGTGAGAGCGCTTGCGCTTCAGGTTGGACGGTTGAAAAGTACGTTTCATGATTCGATTCCGTATTTCTGTACAGTTTTGATTGTCACACTTAGCCGACGCGCCAGCTATAGCGTGTGACGACTAGCAAAAGAGGCCGAATTCTAAACAGAGTTCGGCTTTTAGTCAATCCGCCGTTCCCTCTCATCCTGCCATGGTCTTGAAAAGGCCACTGCCGAGCGTGAGGATCCAGAGGATCAAGGGCTCCGGATTATACTGGCAACCCGGGGTTAAACAAGGGATCCCTCAATAAAAAAGGCGGCCAGGCCGCCAAAGAGAGAGCTATTTAAGGACTTTCCGCAAGAACTCCCGGGTACGGGGATCCTTGGGATCGACCAATATCTGATCCGGCGGGCCCTGCTCGACGATCCGCCCCCCTTCCATGAAGATCACTCGATCGGCAACATCACGAGCAAATTCAATCTCATGAGTCACCACCACCATGGTCTGGTGCTGGCGGGCCAACTCCTTCATCAGTCCCAAAACCTCGTCGACCCACTCGGGATCGAGGGCCGAGGTGGGCTCGTCAAACAGGATCACCTTGGAGTGGGCCGCCATGGCGCGGCCAATGCCGACCCGCTGCTGCTGGCCGCCGGAGAGGGAGGCCGGATAGGCATCCTGCTTGTCGGCGAGGCCAATGTCCTTGAGGATGCCGAGCGCTGTGGCGCGGGCCTCCGCTTTTGGCTGCTTCCAGACGGTGATCAGCCCTTCGGCGATGTTGTCGAGCGCCGTCTTGTTGGCAAACAGGGCGTAGTTCTGGAACACGAAGGAGGCGCGCTTGCGCAGCTCGATCGCCTGCTGCTCGCTGGCCTTGGCCAGGTTGAGCTGCAGATCGTCAATGGCAAGCGAACCCGCATCCGGGGTCTCCAGCAGGTTCAGGCAGCGCAACAGGGTCGACTTGCCGGTGCCGGAGGGGCCGATGATGACGACAATTTCCCCCTTTTTGACCTCCAGATCGATGCCGTTGAGCACCTGATTTCCGTGATATGCCTTGGAGAGGCCGGTTAGCTTGATCATGAACGCCCTCCTTTAATAGGCACGGTTGAGACGGACTTCCAGCAGATGCTGCAAGCGGGTAAAGAAGATCACCACCACCCAGTAGATCAGCGCCACCGCCATAAAGCTCTCGAAGAACTTGAAGGAGGAGGAGGCTTCCATCTGCGCTTTGCCCATGATCTCGGCCACCCCCAGGGTGAAGGCCAGCGAGGTGCTCTTGATCATGTCGATGAAGTAGTTCATCAGCGACGGGGTGGCGATGCGGGCCGCCTGCGGCAGGATGATCCGCTGCATCGCCTGATAACGGCTCATGCCGATACTGAGCGCCGCTTCCATCTGGCTTTTGTGAATGCCGAGGATGGCTGCTCGGATCGACTCGGCCATGTAGGCGGCGAAGTGCAGGGTCAGACCGACGATGGCGGCAGTAAAGGCATCCATCCCCACGAAGATCGGGAACAGTTGCGGCAGTCCGTAGTAGAGCAGGAACAGCTGAACGAGTAGCGGTGTACCCCGAAAGAACGAGATATAGAGCATCGCCAGCCAGTGGATCGCGGGGACGCGAAACACCCGTACTATCGCCAGGGCCAGCGAGAGTACGAGTGCCAGCACGAATCCCCACAGGGCCATCTCCATCGTGGTGCCCAGGTATTTGAGCAGGATGGGAAACAGCCCCAGCGTGTATTCGAGGTCAAATTCCATCATTTATTTGTCGGTGATGTCGGACGCGAACCATTTCTCGGAGATCTGACGCAGGGAGCCATCCTTGCGCATGGCGGTCAGGGCCTCGTCGACCTTCTTCAGCAGCGCCTGCTTCTCTGGAGTCTTCAGGAAGGGCAGGGCGTTCTCGATGGTTTCGAACGGCGCGCCAGCCTGTTGCAGCGGCAGCTTGGACTCCTTGATCAGCTGGGCGGTGGAGACGCGGTCCATCACGAAGGCGTCGATGCGGCCCAGCGCGACATCCTGTTCGAAGGCGGAGTCATAGGTGCGGATATCGATCTTGTGGTTCGGATCGTTCTTGCGCAGCAGCTCTTCGAAGTTGGAGCCAAGGTTGACCGCGACCTTTTTGCCTTCCAGATCCTTGATGCCGTGGATGGTGTTGTTGCCCTGACGGACCACGATCTGGGCGCCGTCATAGACGTAGGGCTGGGAGAAGTCGTACTTCGCTTTGCGCTCGTCGGTGATGGTGATCTGGTTGGAGATGGTATCGACACGGCCGGTTTCCAGCATGCCGAACAGGCCGGAGAAGCTGGCGGTCACGAACTCGACCTTGTAGCCGGTGCGCTCGCCGATCTGGTTCCACATATCCACTTCAAAGCCCTGCAGCTTGTCCTGCTTGACGAAAGTGAACGGGAAGTACTTGCCGGACATACCGACCTTGATGGTCTCCTGGGCGATGGCCTGACCAGACAGGGTAGCCAACAGGATGGCTGCGCCGGAAATAAGCTTGATGGAAGTTTTCATGGGGTTTCTCTCTCTAAATGTCTTGTATTTGTAGTTGTAATAACTGCTTTGGCCCTGATGTTATTGGAATAAAATTTAAAAAATAAATGACATTTGGTTATATGAAATAACAGGAGTGCAGCACGAGATCCGCCAGTTGCAGCAGTGGATCAAGCTGTGGGTAACTTTGGGGATGAAAGATGATCCGGAGGCGCTGGATCCTTGAAAGTCAAGGATCTTATTTGCTGGATCCGCGGGGTCACGGCTGGAGATCCGGCGGCTAAAAACGTAGAATAGCCGGTCTTTAGTTAATCAATCGACAGGAGTTTAGAGTGACTGCTTCGCTATGGCAGCAGTGCCTTAACCGGCTGCAAGATGAGTTGCCCTCGGCAGAATTCAGCATGTGGATCCGGCCGCTTCAAGCGGAGTTGAGTGACAATACTCTGACCCTGTATGCACCGAATCGCTTTGTTCTGGACTGGGTACGAGACAAGTATCTCATCCGGGTTAACGGCATCATCAACGAACTCTGCGGGGTCGACGGCCCCGCCCTGCGTTTTGATATAGGCAATCGTCCCCATCCTGTTGCTGTCGCCAGAGCGCCGGTACAGGGTGCCGCGCCTGTGAATAACTTGCAGAAGAGCTGGGAAAGCAAGGCTGAAGCCAAGCCCGAGCCGAACCACAAGAGCAACACCAACGTGAACTATACCTTCGAGAATTTCGTCGAGGGTAAGTCCAACCAGTTGGCGCGTGCGGCTGCCCGTCAGGTAGCGGACAATCCGGGTGGTGCTTACAACCCGCTGTTCCTCTATGGCGGCACCGGCCTTGGTAAAACCCACCTGCTGCACGCCGTTGGCAATGCCATCAAGGAGAGTAAAAAAGATGCCAAAGTCATCTATATGCACTCCGAGCGGTTTGTTCAGGACATGGTGAAAGCGCTGCAAAACAACGCCATTGAAGAGTTCAAGCGTTACTACCGCAGCGTCGATGCCCTGCTCATCGATGACATCCAGTTCTTCGCCAACAAGGAGCGCTCCCAGGAGGAGTTCTTCCATACCTTCAATGCCTTGCTGGAAGGTAACCAGCAGATCATCCTGACCTCGGATCGCTATCCGAAGGAGATCAACGGTGTCGAGGATCGCCTCAAGTCCCGCTTCGGCTGGGGCCTGACCGTGGCGATCGAACCGCCGGAGCTGGAGACCCGTGTCGCGATCCTGATGCGCAAGGCAGACGAGAACCAGATCCATCTGCCGGACGAAGTGGCCTTCTTCATTGCCAAACGTCTGCGATCCAACGTCCGTGAACTGGAAGGCGCCCTCAACCGGGTGATCGCCAACGCCAACTTCACCGGCCGTGCCATCAACATCGATTTCGTGCGCGAAGCGCTGCGCGACCTGTTGGCACTGCAGGAGAAGCTGGTCACCATCGACAACATCCAGAAGACGGTGGCGGAGTACTACAAGATCAAGCTGGCGGATCTTCTCTCCAAGCGTCGTTCCCGCTCTGTTGCCCGTCCGCGCCAACTGGCGATGGCACTGGCCAAGGAGCTGACCAACCACAGTTTGCCGGAGATAGGTGATGCCTTTGGTGGTCGTGACCACACTACCGTTCTTCATGCCTGCCGCAAGATCGAGCAGCTGAAGGAGGAGAGTCACGACATCAAGGAGGACTATTCCAACCTGATCCGTACCCTTTCTTCCTGATAACGGAATCGAGTGGACAGATGCAGCGCGAATATTCCAACCTGATCCGAATCTTTTCCTCCTAATCACAACGGAGAGCACAGATGCAGCTCGAAATTAGCCGTGAGGCCCTGTTACGTCCTCTGCAGCTGGTGTCCGGCGCCCTCGGCGGCCGACCGACCCTGCCGATCCTCGGCAACGTGCTGCTTGATGTCAGCAACGGTCTGCTGTCACTGACCGGTACCGATCTCGAAGTAGAGATGATCGGTCAGGTCTATCTGAACGGGGCCAGCGAAGATGGCCGCACCACAGTACCGGCGCGCAAGCTGCTGGATATCTGCCGTGGTCTGCCGGAAGGCGCCGAGATCCGTCTCAATACCGAAGGGGAGCGCCTGATCATCCGATCCGGTCGCTCCCGCTTCAACCTCTCGACCCTGCCGGCGACCGAGTATCCGAACATTGAAGATTGGGAATCCGTGCTCGAGTTCGATATCAGCCAGCTGGAGCTGAAGAAGCTGATCGATGCGACCCAGTTCTCCATGGCCAGCCAGGACGTGCGTTACTACCTGAACGGCATGCTGTTCGAGAGTGAAGGTCACGGTCTGCGTACCGTAGCGACCGACGGTCACCGTCTGGCCACCTGCCGCCGCGAGGTAGTAGGGGAATCGCTGCCCGATCATCAGGTTATCCTGCCGCGCAAAGGGGTATTGGAGCTGGTGCGTCTGCTGGAGGCGGAAGACAAGCCGGTGCGGCTGCAGATCGGTCGCAGCAACCTGCGTGCTGCGCTGGACGGCTTCATCTTCACCTCCAAGCTGGTGGATGGCCGCTTCCCGGACTGGCGCCGCGTCATTCCGCGCAACAGCGACAAGGCCTTGATCGCCGGCCGTGAGGATCTGCGTCAGGCGTTTGCCCGTGCCGCTATCCTCTCCAACGAGAAATTCCGTGGGGTGCGTCTCAATCTGCAGGAAAACCTGCTGCGCATCACCGCCAACAACCCGGAACAGGAAGAAGCCGAAGAGCTGCTTGACGTACAATATGCCGCTGGCGAGATGGAGATCGGCTTTAACGTCTCTTATGTGCTCGACGTGCTGAATACGTTAAAATGTGACCAAATTCGGATTAGCCTGAGCGATTCCATCAGCAGTGCCATTATTGAGGATTTTGAACATCAGGATGCTCAGTACGTGGTGATGCCGATGCGGATCTAGTCGTGTCCCTGGTCAAACTCCAGCTCAGCGATTTTCGCAATATCCAGCAAGCCAGTCTCAAGCTGTCGCCCGGCCTCAACATTCTGGTCGGGTGCAATGGCAGCGGCAAGACCAGCGTGCTGGAAGCCATTCACTACCTTGGTCTGGGGCGCTCCTTTCGCACTCATTTGACCGGGCGGGTCATCCGCCAGGGGGAGAGGGCCTTTACCCTGTTTGCCCAGTGCGAGCTGGAGGGACGTCAGGTACCGATCGGTCTTGCCAAAGACAAGAGTGGCGAGACCCAGCTCAAGATTGCCGGGGCACAGGCCCAGCGGCTGGCCGATTTGGCGGAGCTGTTGCCGGTGCAGTTGATCCATCCCGATGGTTTCAACTTGCTGACGGGCGGGCCTCAGGCTCGCCGCGCCTGGCTCGATTGGGGCGTTTTCCATCAGGAGCCGACCTTCTTTGCCCTGTGGGGGCGAGTGCGGCGGCTGCTGAAACAGCGCAATGCGCTGCTGCGCCAGAGCACCCAGTACCGCCAGCTGGCGTTCTGGGATCAGGAATTGGTGCGGCTGGGTGGTGAGCTGGCCGAGTTTCGCGCCAGTTATTGTCAGGCCATTACGCCCCTGATCAAGGAGATGACGGCGGATTTTCTGCCGGAATTCGATATCAGTCTCGGCTTTTACCGGGGCTGGGAGAAAGATACTCCCCTCGGCGATCTGCTGGAGGCGGGGTTTGAGCGGGATCGGGCGCTGGGCTATACCGGTGTCGGTCCACAGAAAGCCGATGTTCGCCTCAAGGCGAACGGGGTACCCGCTCAGGATATTTTGTCCCGGGGTCAGCTGAAGTTGCTGGTCTGCGCCATGCGACTGGCCCAAGGGCTCTATTTGAATCAACATAGCAGCCGTGGCTGTATTTTTTTAATTGACGATTTTGCCTCTGAACTGGATGTCGACAAGCGCCGCTTGCTGGCCGCAAGGCTGAAGCAGTGTGCGTCCCAGGTGTTTATCACTGCCATCGACACCGGTCAGCTCGCAGACATGATGGATGCGAATGACTGCAAGTTGTTCCACGTGGAACAGGGTAAAATCTCCGAAACGTTAGAGAAGGCAGAGAGTAAGCTATGAGTGAAAATACTTACGACTCCTCGAATATCAAGGTGCTGAAGGGCCTGGATGCGGTCCGCAAGCGCCCGGGGATGTATATCGGCGATACGGATGATGGCTCGGGTCTGCACCACATGGTGTTCGAAGTCGTCGATAACTCCATTGACGAGGCGCTCGCTGGCTACTGCTCCGATATTCTGGTCAAGATCCATTCCGACGGTTCTGTCTCTGTGCGTGACAATGGCCGGGGTATCCCGGTAGACATGCACGAGGAGGAGGGCCGCTCCGCCGCAGAGGTCATCATGACCGTGCTGCACGCTGGCGGTAAGTTTGATGACAACTCCTACAAGGTATCCGGTGGCCTGCATGGCGTGGGTGTCTCGGTAGTTAACGCCCTCTCTGATAAGCTGTTGCTGACCATTCGTCGTAACGGCCACGTCTACGAGCAGACCTATCATCTGGGTGAGCCGCAAGCGCCGCTCAAGCAGATTGGCGACAGCACCGGCACCGGTACCGAAGTTCGCTTCTGGCCGAGCCCTGCCATTTTCAGCGATACCCTGTTCCATTACGAGATCCTGGCCAAGCGCCTGCGCGAGCTCTCCTTCCTCAACTCCGGTGTCTCCATCCGTCTGCAAGACGAGCGTGATGGCCGCGAGGCGCATTTCTGCTACGAGGGTGGCATCAAGGCGTTCGTTGAATACCTGAACCAGAACAAGACCCCGATCCACCCGAAGGTGTTCCATTTCACCACCGAGCAGGATGGGATTGGTGTTGAAGTGGCGATGCAGTGGAACGACGCCTATCAGGAAGGGGTCTACTGCTTCACCAACAACATCCCGCAGCGGGATGGTGGTACTCACCTCGTTGGCTTCCGTACCGCGCTGACCCGTACTCTGAACTCCTATATGGACAAAGAGGACTACAGCAAGAAGGCCAAGTCTGCCGCCAGTGGCGACGACGTACGTGAAGGTCTGATTGCCGTTATCTCCGTCAAGGTGCCGGATCCCAAGTTCTCCTCCCAGACCAAGGACAAGCTGGTCTCTTCCGAAGTGAAGACCGCCGTTGAACAGGCGATGGGTGAGAAGCTGGCCGACTTCCTGCTGGAAAACCCGGGCGATGCCAAGATCGTGGTCAACAAGATCATCGATGCGGCCCGTGCCCGCGAAGCGGCCCGCAAAGCCCGCGAACTGACCCGCCGCAAAGGCGCGCTGGATATCGCCGGTCTGCCCGGCAAGCTGGCTGACTGTCAGGAAAAAGACCCTGCTCTCTCCGAACTCTACATAGTGGAAGGGGACTCTGCTGGCGGTTCCGCCAAGCAGGGTCGCAACCGTAAGAACCAGGCCATACTGCCGCTCAAGGGCAAGATCCTGAACGTAGAGAAGGCCCGTTTCGACAAGATGATCTCCTCGCAAGAGGTGGGTACCCTGATCACCGCACTGGGTTGCGGTATCGGTCGCGACGAGTACAACCCGGACAAGCTGCGTTATCACAACATCATCATCATGACCGATGCGGACGTCGATGGTGCGCACATCCGAACCCTGCTGCTGACTTTCTTCTATCGTCAGATGCCGGAAATCATCGAACGTGGCTACGTCTACATCGCCCAGCCGCCGCTCTATAAAGTGAAGAAGGGCAAGCAGGAGCAGTACCTGAAAGACGAAGACGCGCTGCTGCAGTACCAGACCGCCATGGCGCTGGATGGTGCTACCCTGCACGTCAACGAGTCTGCTCCGGCCATCGGTGGCGAGGCGCTGGAGCGTCTGGTCAACCAGCACCGCTCGGTGACTCACCTGATCACCCGCATGTCTCGTCGTGCGCCGGAAGCGGTGCTGACCCAGCTGATCTATCAGCCGGAGCTGAACGAAGCGCTGCTGAACAGCGAGAGCGATCTGCTGGCCTGGTGTCAGGGTATGGAAGCCGTGCTCAACGAGAGCAACCACGGTATCCAGTACCAGATCCAGGTTCGTCGTGATGAAGAGCGCAGCCTGTACGTGCCGCACGCCGTGGTACGCCAGCACGGGGTCGACCGCGAATATCCGCTCAGCTACGACTTCCTGCAGTCCGGTGAGTACCGTCAACTGGTCTCGCTGGGCAAGGAGATCGCCAACCTGATCGAGGAAGGTGGTTTCATCAAGCGTGGCGAGAAGGTCAAGCCGGTTGCCAACTTCGTAGAAGCCGTCGAGTGGCTGATGGGCGAAGGCAAGCGCGGCATCTACATCCAGCGCTATAAAGGGCTGGGTGAGATGAACCCGGACCAGCTGTGGGAAACCACCATGGATCCGGAAGCCCGTCGCATGCTGCGCGTCACCATCGACGACGCCGTCGGTGCCGACCAGCTCTTCTCCACCCTGATGGGTGATGCCGTTGAGCCCCGTCGTGACTTTATTGAGACCAACGCCCTGCGCGTGGCCAACCTCGACGTCTAATCGACGCTGTCAGCCCGATATAAAAAAGCCGCTCCCTGTGAGCGGCTTTTTGTTTTTGGGCGGAGTAGGTGGCACGTTCCACGTGAAACATCGTGCTTTGGTATCAGGGGTTTTAGCCGCGAAAAGATCGTCGCCACTCGCTGGGGGAGATGGAAAAGCGGGCGCGGAAGTGATTGCGCAGGGAGGTGGCACTCTTGAAGCCGACCAGCTCGGCGATGCGATCGATGGAATGGCCGCTCACCTCCAGCAGCTCCTGACTGCGCCTGAGCCGTTCCGCCAGCAGCCATTCACCCACCGAGAGGCCGGTTGCCTGATGAAAACGGCGGGTAAAGGTGCGCCGACTCATCAGGGTATGGGCCGCCAGAGAGTCCAGGGTGTGAGGCTCGGCCAGATGGGCACGCAGGTGATCGAGCAACTGGTTCATCCGGACATCGCGCGTGGAGGCGGGCACCGGCTGCTCGATAAACTGGGCCTGACCCCCTTCCCGGTGGGGCGGGATCACCAGCCGCCGTGCCACCTTGTTGGCGATGGCCGAGCCGTGGTACTGGCGTACCAGATAGAGGCAGCAGTCCAGCCCGGCGGCAGTGCCTGCCGAGGTGACAAGCCCTTCGTCATCCACATAGAGGGCGTTGGTATCGAGCTGCACGCAGGGAAAGCGGTGGCAGAAATCTTGCTCGTACTCCCAGTGGGTCGATGCCTTGCGACCATTGAGCAGCCCGGCGTAGGCGAGCACATAGGTACCGAGGCAGAGCCCGACCAGCCGGGCACCTCTGGCTCTGGCGGCAATCAGGGCATCGAGCAGCGCTGCTGGTGGCCGTGCTGCCGGGTCGTGCCAGAAGGGGATGACGATGATCTCCGCCTCGGCCAGCACCTCCAGCCCATGAGGAGCCTGAATGGTGAATCCTTGCGCCGAGTGTGAATGAGGGTTGCCATCACCGCAGCAGATCTTGAGCTCGAACAGCGGCTGGCCCGGCAGGATATCACCGAAGATGAGGCAGGGGACGGCGCAGTGAAAAGGGCTGAAGTGATCGAAGGTCACCACGGCAACGATCGGGGTGGTCATGGTGTTGGCTCCTCTCTGCGCTCAGACCACTCATCATAATCGTTCGGTAGTGAAAGCCGAAGGGCCATCTCTGGCATGGCCCTCCTGCGGGTCACAGCGATATCGCCTCGCCATCTTCTGGCACCCGTACCCGATCCATCATGCCCCGTTCCGCCAGATAGTCGCGCAGCTCTAGGCGTGACAGCACGGCGTGGTTGACCGCCTCCATATGGCTGGCGATCAGCGTGGCTTGCGGTGCGGCCTGATAAACGGCGGCGACATCCTCCTTGCCCATGATGATGGAACCGAGCCCGGGCACCTGTGCATCGCCACAGTTGAGGATGATGACCTCGGGCTGATGCTGTTGCAGGGCTTGCTCGACCCGGGGATGCCAGATGGTGTCACCGGCCAGATAGAGGCACTGTTCATCGGGGTGGGAGAAGACCACGCCGCACACTTCTCCCATTCGCTCGCCCAGTACCGCCATCAGTTGATCGCTGCCGTGCTGACCACCGGTCTGCTGCAGGCGAATGCCGGCAAATTCTGGTTGGTCGCTCAGCAGGCGCACATCCTCAAAGCCACTGGCACGAATGGCATCGGCATCTTTCTGATGTTGTACCAAGAGCGGCAGATGCTTGGGGATCTGGGCTCTGGCGGCGTCATCCCAGTGGTCGGGATGGTCGTGGGTGACGATAACGGCGTCCACATCGACCAGCTCATCGATCGATAGCGGCAGCTCGACCAGCGGATTGCGCAGATGGCTGTTGGCGGTGCCCTCAAAGCCGGGGAAGGCCCACTTGGCAGAGAGCATGGGGTCGATCAGAAAGCGGGTGCCGGCATAGTTGAGCAGCAGGGTGGCGTTGCGAACCTGGGTAATCTTCATGGGATGGCTCCATGTTGGCTGGTGGATATGCAACCAATTATGGGGTGCGGAGCGCATTGCCATCAGTGGCCCACGGGTCGATTATCATCACTATCGGGCCAACTGGTTGATGTGCCAAAGGTCGGTGAGGCCATTTAAAAAATTTGAAAAAATCCCCTTGAAAGGAAAAAGTGAGCCCCTATATAGGTAACAAGGCCGGAATGCTCGACAGAGGTTTCGACCAGGTGCCCGTCCATTAGGAGGGCAAACAATCCGTTATCGCTCACAAGAGGGTAATACTATGCGTTCTATCGACTTTTCTCCGCTCTATCGTTCTGCCATCGGTTTCGATCGTCTGGCCAATCTCATCGAATCTGCGGCCAGCAATGGCAATGCCGGTTATCCCCCCTACAACATCGAGCAGTTGGGTGACAACGACTACCGCATCAGCATGGCGGTGGCGGGCTTTACCCAGGAAGAGCTGGAGCTGAGCTTCCAGGAAAATCTGTTGACGGTGAAGGGCAATAAGCAGGCCGACACCGGGCGCAACTATCTCTATCAGGGGATCGCCGAACGTGGTTTCGAGCGCCGCTTCCAGCTGGCCGACTATGTGCGGGTGAAAGGGGCCGACCTGAAAAACGGCTTGCTGCACATCGAGCTGGTTCGTGAGGTGCCCGAGGCGATGAAGCCGCGCAAGATCGAGATCAACGGCTGATAGCCTGAATTCACTGAAATTTTAAAATTTCCCAGGTGCCGATAACGGGCCTGTGGAGAGTTGAACCTGTTGCTTATTAGAAGGATAGGATTATGCGTAACCTCGATTTTTCTCATCTCTATTCCAACGCCGTCGGCTTCGAGCGGATGGCCCGTGAGCTGGAAGGTCTGTTCGAGCAGAAGACCGCCGCTTATCCCCCGTACAACATTGAAAAGCGCGATCAGGATGGCTATCGCATCACGGTCGCCGTGGCTGGCTTCGAGCGCGAAGAGCTGGAGCTGGAGACCGAAAACGGCACCCTCAAGGTGAAGGGGCGCAAAGGGGCTGCGGCCGGTGAGCGTCAGTTCCTCCATCAGGGGATCGCCGAGCGCGACTTCGAGCTCGCCTTCAAGCTGAGCCAGCACGTGGAAGTGCAGGGCGCCAAGCTGGAGCATGGTCTGTTGACCATCGATCTGGCGCGCGAACTGCCGGAGGCGCTCAAGCCCCGCACCATCCCCATCGGCAAACCCGAGCAGCTGGCGCTGCCCGGCTAAGCAAACCGGATCGCGATAAACAATAAAGGCCTGCAGATGCAGGCCTTTCTGTTTTTGGCTGGCCGGACTGACTTAGCCGGCGTAGAGGGCGTTTATTTCATCGGCCAGAATGGCGATGCCGCGGCGAACCAGCTCCTCGCTTTGGGAGTAGTTGAGGCGGATGCACTCCTGGCTGTGGCGCCACTCGGGGTCGTCGATGCCGGGGAAGAAGTAGTGACCCGGCACGATCAGCAGGTTCTTCGCCTTCAGTCGCTCATAGAGCTCCTGACAGTGGATCGGTAAACCCTCGAACCAGAGCCAGAGGAAGAGGGCGCCTTCCGGCTTGTGGATGTGGAAGCGCGGATCGGGGATCGCTTCGCGCAGCAGTTGCACCGCCAGCTCCGCCTTCTGCCGATAGAAGGGTTTCACCACCTGTTCGCTGAGGGCGATGATCTCGCCGCTCTCGATCATCGGGATGGTGATGGCGGGACCCAGACTGCCCGGCGCCAGATTGATGATGCCACTCAGGTTGGTGATTGCCTGAATGATCTTCTCGTCGGCGATGACGATGCCGCAGCGGGTGCCTGGCAGGCCGAGCTTGGAGAGGCTCATGCAGAGGATGGTATTGGCGTTCCAGAACGGCTTGGCCTCGCTGAAGATGATGCCCGGGAAGGGGACGCCGTAGGCGTTGTCGATCAGCAGCGGAATGCCCTTGTCGCGGGCAATCTGGTCGAGGTGTTCGATCTCTTCGTCGGTCAGCACGTTGCCGGTGGGGTTGGTTGGGCGGGAGACGCAGATCACCCCGATATCGTCACCTACCTGCAGACTCTCGAAATCCACGTGGTATTTGAACTGGCCATCGGGCAGCTTCTCGATGGTGGGTTTGTAGGCCACGAAGTAGTCGTCGGCCAGTGCTGAGTCAGCATAGCCGATGTATTCAGGGGCGAGCGGGAACAGCACCTTCTTCTTGCGGCCATCGGCAAATTCGCCGGCCAGCAGGTTAAACAGGTAGAAGAAGGCATTCTGGCTGCCGTTGGTCAGGGCGATATTGCGGGCCGAGATATCCCATCCCAGCTCCTTGCTGAGCAGGGCGGCCAGCGCTTTGGTGAACCTGTCTTTGCCTTGCGGGCCGTCGTAGTTGGCCATCGCTTTGACCAGCTCGCCGTTGTCGAGCAGGCTCTTGGCCTCGGCCTGAAAGCGCTCCAGCATGGCGGGGATCGGGGCTGGATTGCCGCCACCCAGCATGATTGCGTCCGGATTGGTCAGCCCCTGATTGAGGTCATCCATGAGTTGGGTAATACCGGCGTGGCGAGTGAACTTCTCGCCGAACAAGGAAAATTCCATTCAGTGACAGATCCAGATTTGAGTTACGGGGATGTAGCACCATAGCTCAGTTTAAAAGCGGGTGTCGATCAAAAAGATGGGACGTTCCACGTGGAACATGGTGCAAAAATCAAGCGTGGTTAAAAGCACCAACTGTTGGTTTAAAAATGACCGAGCGGGATGCATTTTGCGACTCAATTTGGTATCGATATATAGTTAATTTAAACAAAATCATCATGTTATGAATTGCGTGAGGATTGGCACAACTATTGGAATAGCTATCTGGTCATCTCAACCATACCGGAGCAAACCAGATGAAAAGCCTGATCGCTACCCTGATTGTGAGTGCCCTGAGCCTGAACGTGATGGCCAACGAAAACCCGCGGCCCGAGCTGGAGAGTGCCCAGCTGGAGCAGGATGTGCAGAGCGAGTTGCAACAGGCATCCCATGCCGTGGTGCAGGATGCGCTGCACAATCTCAAGCCGCTGGCGCTGGATACCCTGGTGGTGGAGGCGAGCCAGGCTGTGGCGACTCACCCCGAGAGCTGAGGTAGCGCAGGGGGGTCTGTCCCGTATGTTGTTTGAAGAAGCTGATAAAGGCGCTGTCGCTGGAGAACTCCAGCGTAGCGGCAATCCGGCTGATGGACTCGCTTTCTGCCAGCAGCTCCATGGCGCGCAACAGCCGCCACTGCTGGCGCCACGCCTGATAGCTCATGCCGGTCTCCCGCATGAAGATGCGGCCAATGGTCTTGTCACTGGCACCCACCCGTTCGGCCAGCCGGTTGAGCCGATCGGGCAGGGCATCTCCCCGTTTCAACTGCTGTAGCCAGCCGCCCAGTCTGGGATCCGTCGGCAGCGGCAACTGCCACGACTCCCGCGGCGCCTGCCCCAACTCCTCCATAAACAGTGCCACCGTCCGTTGTTGCTGCTCTTGCGGTTTGTCCCACGGCCAGAGCGCCATCCGTTCGATCAGTTCGTGCAGCAGCGGATTGACCGCCAGCACTTCGACCGTGCCGGGCAACTCGGGGTGCGGCTGGAAGTAGAGAGAGCGGTAGGCCACCACACCGCGCATCAAGATCCGGTGTTCGGTGCCAGCAGGCAGCCAGGCGGCGCGGGTGGGCGGCAGCAGGCAGACCCGACCTTCCAGTTCCATAGTCATGCAGCCGGATTGGGCGAACAGCAGCTGATGACGCTGATGTTGATGCAGGCCCGAGTCGTGCCAGCCAAGGGCGGAGGCAATGCCGATCACGCAGCCGGTCAGCTGGTCGGGGTCAAAAGGGTGATCGGGAAGAATAAAGGCCATATGTCCGATTTTTGATGTTTATAGTCCTGCTTATTGTAATCAGACAGTTGGCGTCTCTCTAGAATGGCGACCTCTTGTGAAGGAGGTTTGTCATGAACAACAAGTTGCCACCGCTCTGGCTGGTGGTGGGATTGATGATGTTTCCCCAGATTGTGGAGACCATCTACAGCCCGGTCCTGACCCACATCGCCAGCCAGTTTCAGGTGAGCGAAGGGCAGGCATCCCAGACCCTGTCGGTCTATTTTCTGGCGTTTGCGGTAGGCGTGGTCTGCTGGGGACGGCTCTGCGATCTGATCGGGCGCCGTCCCGCCATGCTGGCGGGTCTGCTCACCTATGGCGCCGGCACCCTGCTGGCGCTGCTGGCCAACCAGTTTGAAACCCTGCTGCTGGCCAGGATCATCTCGGCCTTTGGCGCTGCAGTGGGTTCCGTGGTGACCCAGACCATGCTGCGCGATAGCTATCAGGGCAGCGATCTGGCGCGGGTCTTCTCGGTGATGGGCATAGCGCTCTCCCTGAGCCCGGTGCTGGGGCTGCTCAGTGGCGGGCAGCTGGCGAGCGGGTTCGGTTATCTCGGGGTATTCAGCGGTCTGCTGATACTGGCGGCTCTCTTGCTGCTGGTTGCCTGCTGGCAGCTGCCGGAAACCCGTCCGGCCACCAGCCAACGAGTCGCGCTCTGGCCGCTGGCATGCCGGATGATGAAGGATGGCGGACTCTGGCGCAGTGCCATGCTGGTTGCCCTGTTCAACACCATGCTGTTTGGCTACTACAGTCTGGCCCCATTCCTGTTTGCCGGATTGGGATTGAGCACCGGCGAGTTTGGCTATTCGGGGATCTTGCTGGCGCTGGCGACTCTGCTCGGCAGCCTGCTCAACAAGCATCTGCTGGGGAGGGGGTGGCTGCCATCCTCTCTGATCAGACTGGCTTGCGTTTTGGCACTGGTCGCCGGGCTGCTGGTCTGGACGACTCAGGCCAGCCTCTGGTTCCTGCTACCCATGATGGGAATCGTGGTGGCCTTCGGACTGGCGATCCCTAACGTGCTGAGTCAGGCGCTGTTGGCCTATCGCGAGGTGGCAGGCAGTGCTGGCGCCCTGTTCGGGCTTGGCTATTACCTGCTGCTCAGTCTGGGATTGGCGGTGGCGGCCGGATTGCAGGATCTCGGCCTGTTGCTCAGTGGCTGCGGTCTGCTGGCGCTGCTTGGCTGTGGGCGTCGTTCCACGTGAAACGTCAGTTGCCGATAAAGCGGTAGCCGATACCTGATTCGGTCTCGATAAGCATCGGTTGCTGGGGGTTATCCCCCAGCTTTTTGCGCAGACTGGCGATGACGATGCGCAGGTAGTGGGTGTCTTCCTTGTGGCTCGGCCCCCAGATGTCGTTGAGCAGCTGGGTCTGCATCACCAGCTTGCCGGGGTGGCACACCAGCGCCTGCAACAGGGCGAACTCCTTGCGGGATAGGGGGATCTCCTCCTCCTTCATGGTCACCTTGTGGCTGCTGACATCAAGCGTCAGGCCGCATTGGGGGAAGTGGCGCCGCTCGCCGCTGCTGACGCCAGCCCGCTGGCGCAACAGCACACGGATGCGGGCCATCATCTCGCCGATGCCGAACGGCTTGCTCATGTAGTCGTTGGCACCGGCATCCAGCAGTCGCACCTTCTCCTGCTCCGAATCACGGGCCGACAACACCAGCACCGGATTGGGGTGGTGTTCGCGAATGGCCTGCAACACCTGAATGCCATCGCCATCCGGCAGACCGAGATCGAGGATCACCAGATCGGGGTTGAGGTGGCGATACTGCTCCAGCCCTTCATTGACCCCCACCGCCTCACTCACCTGATGCCCCTCGGCAATCAGGCTGATCCGCAGAAAGCGACGGATCGCCGCTTCATCATCTATGACCAGAATGTGCGCCATCGAACCTCCAGAGGCGAATGGTGGGAGGGGCTGAGTGACCCGATCTGGCGGTCAACCATCAGACCTCCGGTGAATTGAGTGCGAGCGGCAGGGAGATGCGCATGCAGGTACCGTTGCCATTGGGGCCGGAGAAGGCCCAAATCTTGCCGCCGTGGGCCTCTATCATAGCGCGGGAAATGGCGAGGCCAAGCCCAGTGCCACGGCTGCCGCAATCACCCACCGGTTGGGTGTAGAAGAGGTTGAAGATCTTCTCCCGATCCGATTCGGCGATACCGACCCCGATATCGATGATATCGATGATGAGGTCGGGTTCGGCCACCATCACCTTGAACTCGATGGGGGTGCCTGCCGGCGAGTAGCGGGAGGCGTTGTCGAGGATGTTGACCAGCACCTGCTCGATCAGGGCGCCATGCACATAGAGCTGGGGCACATGCTGATCGATGTGTACCAGCAGCTTGTGCTGGCGCCAGGAGGAGTCGAGCCGCTTGCGGGCGCTCTCCACCAGATCTGCCAGATCGACCCAGTCCCGTTTCAGCTGGAAGTCGGGGGAGCCGATGCGGGTCATATCCAGCAGATTCTGCACATAGCTGTGCAGGCGGCGAGCCTCCTCCTGCACCGAGTGGAGCAGTTCGTCGCGGTCTTCGGCGGGGATCCGGTCACCATATTCCAGCAGAGTGCTGCCTGCCCCCATGATGGTCGCCAAGGGGGTCTTCAAATCGTGGGAGACCGAGGAGAGCAGGGCTGCGCGCATCCGGTCGGTCTCCGCCTGCAACTGGCTGTCGGCCAGCCGCTCGTTGAGGTCGATCCGCGCCAGCGCGGCGCGAATATCGGTGAGCAGCGCCTGCAGCTGATGCTCGGCAGAGGAGGAGAGCGGATTGGCCAGCGTTATACCGATCACCAGATCGTCGCTGAGATGATGATACTGGGCCTCGGCGGCATTGAGGGTGGCGGTGTGGGCCCCGGCGCTCTGCTTCTGGGCCAGACACCAGTCGATGGCCGCCTTGTCGGTCTGGCCGGGCCTGTGCTTCTCGTTGCCGAGCCGATCGTTGAACTCCTTGTCGATCACCACGGTCGGCTGGCCCAGTGCCAGCGAGATCGCTTGTGCCCCTTGTCTGAGCACCTCCTCCGGGCTGCTGGCGGTGGCCAGCCCCTGACTGAGGGAGAGCAGGGCATTGCCCAGCTGCTGGGTCTCTCTCAGACCGATCAACTGCTGGCGCTGACGGGAGGCGAGCCGCCCCGCCGTCATGCCGACGATAAGCAGCACAAACAGGGTGAGCAGGTCGCTGTGGTTGGCGACGCTCAGGGAGAAGTAGGGGGCGGTGAAGAGCAGATTGTGGGCGATAAAGCCCAGCACAGCCGCCAGCGTGGCGGGTACCAGACTGGTGGTGAGGGCCGTCGCCAGCACCCCCAGCACGAAGATGAGCGGTAACGCTGCGGGGGGCAGCCAGTAGGAGAGCCCCCAGGCGGCGGCCGAGGTGATCCCCATGATGGTCAACGCCAGCAGGCTGTGGTGAATATCCTTCGGGGTCGGGACGCGCATCCCCACTTCGGGCTTCTGCTTCTCGGTATCGACCAGCGTGATTTCGAGCCCCTGTGCCTGCTTGAGCAGGTGCTGCACCAGCGAGCGGCGCCACGGTGCCTTGTGGGGTTTGCCGAGCAGCAGCTGGGAGACCTGCTGCTGTTCGGCGGTCTCCAGCAGGGTGTTGGCGACCGCCGGGCTGGATAGCGTCAGCACCTTGGCGCCGAGGTGGGAGGCGAGCGCCAGCGCCTGCTCCACATCGGCCGAGCGGCGGCCATTGCTGTCGACATGCACCACCAGCCACGGGAGCTGACGGCGCTGGGCAAAGCGGTGGCCGTAGCGCACCAGCGCCGAGCCGTGCAGGTCACCGAGGCAAACCATCAGCTTGCCCCGCAACGGCAAGGTGCTCTTGCCTGCTGCCTGCCACTGTAGTTGCAGATCGCCCTCCACATGGCTGGCGGCGGTCTGCATCGCCAGCTCCCGCAATGCGGTGAGGTTGTTGAGGGAGAAGAAGGATTGCAACGCAGCCTTGGCCTGATGGGGCACATAGACCTTGCCCTCCTTGAGGCGGCCGAGCAGCTCCTTGGGGGGCAGGTCGATCAGCACCAGACTGTCGGCTTCCAGCAGCACCTGGTCGGGCAGGGTCTCTTTCACCCTGACCCCGGTCAGCTGCCACACCAGATCGTTGAGGCTCTCCAGATGCTGCACGTTGAGGGTGGTGTAGACGTCGATCCCGGCGTTGAGCAGCTCCTCCACATCCTGCCAGCGCTTCTCGTGGCGGCTGCCGGGGGCGTTGCTGTGGGCCAGCTCGTCCACCACGGCAATGGCCGGTTTGCGGGCGAGCAGGCCGTCGAGATCCATCTCCTCCAGTCGCTGCTGGCGGTGCATGTGGATCTTGCGCGGCATGATGGCGAGCTTGTCGAGCAGAGCCAGGGTCTCCTGACGGCCGTGGGTCTCCACCACGCCGATCAGGATGTCGACCCCCTCCTTGGCCTGTTCCCGCACCGCCTGCAACATGGCGTAGGTCTTTCCCACGCCGGGAGCTGCGCCGAGAAACACCTTCAGCTTGCCCTTGTGCTCTTGCTCCAGACTTGCCAGCAGGGCGTCGGCCCTTACCTCATCACGCATCCCCATGCTCCTGCATCAGACTCGTCAGCAGGGCGTCAGCGCTTGCTACATCAGCCATTGTTATCCCTATCGAGCCAACTGCCCGTTGCGAAAATCGAGGTCATCACCAAACCGGAATGGGCGCCATCAGGCGCCCTTTTTATGATCCAGTTGCAGATTCAGCTGGAGAATGTTGACCACCTGCGGGCCAAGGATACCAGCTTGTGTGGCCGACTTGACCTGCTCCGTCAGTTGGGCGGGATCCAGTCCACGTTCTTTGGCGACGCGGTCGACCTGAGCCAGCACCGCATCCAGCGGCAGGTGGGGATCGAGGCCGGAGGCGGAGCGGGTCAGCATGGCGGGGGAGCGGGTTCCAGGCTGAGCCTTGGCTGCCTGTTCGGCAAACTCTGCCCGCAGCGGTGAGCTCATCCCCAGATTGCTGGCGCTGCCGCCTATGGTGTTGAAATCGCTGGCGGAGGGACGGGGATGGAAGTAGTCAGCCCGCTCGAATTTCTGCCCCAGCAGGGCGCTGCCGATGAGTTGCTGTTTGCTGTCGGTCAGCTGGCTGCCGTTGGCCTGCCAGGGGAAGAGCAGTTGGGCCAGTCCGGTGACCGCCAGCGGATAACCCACTCCCAGCAGCAGGGTCAGGGTCAACAGGGTTCTGATTGCTATCATGATTCTCTTGCTCCAAATGGATGGCTGGGGATGCGGGTCTGTCCCGCATCCCGGTTTATGTCGTTACACCAGACCCAGGCCGGTAATGACCAGATCGATCAGCTTGATGCCGATAAACGGCACCAGCAGGCCGCCGACACCGTAGATCAGCAGGTTGCGGCGCAGCAGGCTGGCGGCCGAGCCTTTCAGGTCGACACCACGCAGCGCCAGCGGCACCAGCGCCACAATGATCAGGGCGTTGAAGATGATGGCCGACAGGATGGCGCTCTGCGGGCTGCCCAGCTGCATCAGGTTCAGTGCCCCCAGTTGCGGGTAGGCGGCGATGAACAGGGCTGGCAGGATGGCAAAGTACTTGGCCACGTCGTTGGCGATGGAGAAGGTGGTCAGGGCGCCACGGGTCACCAGCAGCTGTTTGCCGACCAGCACCACGTCCAGCAGCTTGGTGGGGTTGGAGTCGAGATCCACCAGGTTGCCCGCCTCCTTGGCGGCCTGGGTACCCTCGTTCATGGCCAGACCCACGTCAGCCTGCGCCAGTGCGGGCGCATCGTTGGCACCGTCGCCGCACATGGCAACCAGACGACCATCGGCCTGCTCCTGACGGATATAGGCGAGCTTCTTCTCCGGCGTTGCTTCGGCGATGAAGTCATCCACCCCGGCTTCGGCGGCGATGGCGGCGGCGGTTTTCGGGTTGTCTCCGGTGATCATCACGGTACGGATCCCCATATGGCGCAGGATCTGGAAGCGAGCCTTGATACCGGGCTTGATGATGTCCTTGAGGTAGACCACCCCCAGCAGTTTCTCCTGAGTGCAGACCAGCAGCGGAGTCCCACCCTGACGGGCGATGCTGTCGACTGACTTGAGCACCAGCTCAGGCACCGCCTTGCGGTCGAGGCTGAGGTAGTTCAACACGGCATCCACCGCACCCTTGCGATATTGATGACCGTTGCGATCCAGTCCGCTCAGGCGAGTCTCGGCGCTGAAAGGGATCACCTTGTCGCTCTCCAGCTGGCTCGGCTTGGCCATGCTCTTGCTGGCCAGAGTCAGGATGGATTTGCCCTCCGGGGTGTTGTCACCCAGCGAGGCCAGCATGGCGGCTTGTGCCAGCAGGGCGGGGTCGACACCCGGTGCCGGGATCAACTCGTCGGCCATCCGGTTACCGAAGGTGATGGTGCCGGTCTTGTCCAGCAGCAGGGTACGCACGTCACCGGCCGCTTCCACGGCACGGCCAGACTTGGCGATGACGTTCAGCTTCACCAGTCGATCCATACCGGCAATGCCGATGGCGGAGAGTAGGCCGCCGATGGTGGTCGGGATCAGGGTGATAAAGAGAGCGATCAGGTACAGACGCGGTACCTGGGTGCCGTTGTAGTCGAGGAACCAGGGCAGGGTGGCGACCACCAGCAGGAAGATCAGGGTCAGACCCACCAACAGGGCATCCAGCGCCATCTCGTTGGGGGTCTTCTGGCGCTTGGCCCCTTCCACCAGTGCGATCATCCGATCCAGCGTGCTCTCGCCCGGATTGTTGCTGACGCGCACCCAGATCTCGTCGGAGACGACCGTCGTGTTGCCGGTCACGCCGCTGCGGTCGGTACCTGACTCGCGGATGACGGGGGCGGATTCACCGGTGATGGCCGCCTCGTTGACCGAGGCGATGCCGGCGATTACTTCACCGTCGGCCGGGATCATCTCGCCGCTGCGTACCAGCACCAGATCCCCCTTCATCAGGCTGGTGGCGGGTACCCATTCGCCCTGACCATCTTTGGCATTCGCCACCCGGCGGGCCTTGAGCTGGCTCATGCCCGCTTTCAGGCTATCGGCACGGGCCTTGCCGCGTCCCTCGGCCAGGGTTTCCGCGAAGTTGGCAAACCATAGGGTAAGCCAGAGCCAGGCGGTCAGCTGCCAGGCCAGTGAGGGAGCAACGCCGGAGAAAGGCTGCCCCAGCAGGGACTCCACGGTCGCCATGACTGCGGCCAGCCAGAGGGTGAACAGGATAGGGCTGCCAAACAGCGCCTTGGGATTGAAGCGATAGAGGGCCTCAACCATTGCCTGGATGATCTGTGATTTCTGTTTTTTGCCCTTCACCAACATGGTGTCGGTGCTCATTGCAGTGGACTTGCTCATTGGAAAGCTCCCAGCATCAGATAGTTGGCCATTGGCATCCGGATGGTGATCGACAGGGTCAGGTTCATCAGAATGCTCCTCCGATCAGACTCAGATGTTCGGCCACCGGGCCCAGTGCCAGCACCGGCAGGAAGGAGAGGCCACCTATCAGCAGGACGGTGATGATCAGCAGGGTAACGAACAGCGGGCCGCTGATGGGGAAGTCCCCTTCGCTCGTCTCCTGACGGGGCGCGCGGGCCAGCTGACCGGCGATGGCCAGTACCGGAATGATGTAGCCGAAGCGACCGAGCAGCATGGCCAGACCGATGGCGATGCACTGCCAGTTGTCACCGGCGGCAAAACCGGCGAAGGCGGAGCCGTTGTTGCCGGCAGCCGAGGCGTAGGCATAAATGAGGCGTGACAGACCGTGCGGGCCATCATGGCCGATGATGGTGCTGGCATCCGGCATCAGCAGGGTGACACCACCGATCACCAAAACCCCCACCGGCATGACCAGCATGCTGGCGACGACCCACTTCATTTCGGTGATGCCGAGGCGTTTGCCCAGATAGGTCGGGGTGCGTCCCACCATCAGGCCGCACAGGAACACGGTCAGCAGCACGAACAGCATCATGCCGTAGATACCGGAGCCGACCCCGCCGAAGATGACCTCACCCAGCAGCATGTTGATCATGCCAACCATGCCGCCGAGCGGAGTAAAGCTGTCGTGCATGGCGTTGACGGCACCGTTGGAGGCTGCAGTGGTTGCCACTTCCCAGATGCTGGAGAGCACAGGGCCGAAGCGGCTCTCCTTGCCTTCCCAGTTGCCAGCCATGTTGCTGGCGTCAGTGGTGAGCTGGGCGAGGGTGTGATCCGGTTTCAGCTCCTGTGAGAGGGAGACGAAGAGCCCCAGCACCAGCATGAGGGTCATGGCACCGAGAATGGCGCGGCTGTGGGCCATGTCCTTCACATAGCGGCCCAGAGTAAAGACCATGGCGGCGGCGATGGTGAGCAGGGCGACCATCTCCAGCCAGTTGGAGAGGGCTGTCGGGTTCTCGAACGGATGCGCCGAGTTGATGCCGAAGAAGCCGCCGCCGTTGGAGCCCAGCTGCTTGATGGCGATCTGCGAGGCCGCCGGGCCGAGGGGCAGCAGCTGCTCCTGACCTTCCACACCGTGGAACGGCAGATAGGCTGACAGGCTTTGCGGCACCCCTTGCCATACCAGCACCAGCGCCATGATCAGCGCGATGGGCAGCAGCACATAGAGGCAGAAACGCACCAGATCCTGCCAGAAGTTGCCAAGGTTGATGGTCTGCTGACGAGCGATACCGCGGAACAGGGCAATGGCGACGGCGGCGCCCGTCCCTGCGGAGACGAAGTTCTGGGTGGTCAGCCCAACCATCTGGCTGAAGTAGGAGAGGCTGGCCTCACCGGAATAGGCTTGCCAGTTGGTGTTGGTCATAAAGCTGACCGCGGTGTTGAATGCCAGTTGCCAGCTCAGACCCGGCAGTTGTTGCGGGTTGAGGGGCAGCAACCCCTGCGCCATCAGGATCAGGAACAGCAGACCGAAACCGGCGCCGTTGAAGGCCAGCAGGCTGAGGGCGTAGGACTTCCAGTCCTGCTCCCGTCCATCGGTGCCACAGCAAGCCAGCGTGGCGCGCTCGACCGGTGCCAACCAGCGGATTTTGCCTTCAAATACCCGGTAGATGTAGTTGCCCAGCAGCGGTGCCGGCAGCAGAACCAGCAGCACGAAGGCCACCGGATAGATAATTTCTTGCTGCATATAGGTAGTCCCTCACTCGTGACTGCGCGTGAGTGCGCGCATCAGATAGGCCATCAAGGCGAGGACGAGCAGCAGATATAGCCAATTCATATCGACTCCATTGAGATAATTAGCTGCGAGAGCCGATGTAAGATCATATCGACTCTGTTGGTGTCATTGACGCTGAAAAGGGTATGTAAAACAGGCGTAAAGGCGCCATAAAGCGCCATGTGGCAGGCGTAAAATCGGCGTAAAGAACGACGGATTTGCGAGAGAAATGGCGAGGAGTGATCAAAAAACCCGGCCTGAGCCGGGTTTGGGTGAAGGGGTTACATGGCTGTAGACGCCGGCTGCTCGTGACAGGCCAACTTCATCTGCCCTTAGCGCATAGTGACGAACTCTTCCGCGCTGGTCGGATGGATAGCAACGCAGTTGTCGAAGTCCGCCTTGGTGGCCCCCATCTTCATGGCGACGCCAAAGCCTTGCAGGATCTCGTCCATGGCAAAGCCGATACCATGCAGACCGACCACCTTCTCTTCCGGGCCGACACAGACCAGCTTCATCCGGGTGGGCTGGCGATGCTGGGTCAGTGCCGAGTACATGGCGGTGAACTGGCTGCGGTAGACCTTCACCTGGTCCTCGCCGTATTCGGCGATAGCTTCAGGTTCGGTCATGCCGATGGTGCCGATGGGCGGGTGGCTGAACACCACGGTCGGTACCAGATCGTAGTTGAGGTGCTCGTTCGGCTTGTTGTTGAACAGCCGTTCGGAGAGGCGACGGCCCGCAGCGACGGCCACCGGGGTGAGCTGGATGCGACCCGTGTTGTCACCCACTGCATAGATGTTGGCGACGGCGGTGTTCTGGAACTTGTCGGTCGGGATAAAGCCCTTCTCGTCCAGCGTGATGCCAGCGGCAGCCAGATTGAGGTTGTCGGTAGCCGGTACCCGGCCGATGGCCCAGATCAGGCAGTCGACGGTGAGATGGCGGCCATCTTCCAGTTGCAGGGTCAGGCTGTTGTCAGCGTTCTTGAGCACGGCTTTGGGAATGGCGTGGGTGTGCAGCTTGGGCCCTTCCTGCGCCATGATTTCGACCAGTGTCTCGTGGATCATGGGGTCGAAGTTGCGCAGCGGTGCGTGCTTGCGCACCACCAGATGGGTCTCTGAGCCGAGTGCCTGCATCACCCCGGCGATCTCGACTGCGATGTAGCCAGCTCCAACCACGGCAACCCGCTTGGGCTGGCTTTGCAGGTCAAAGAAACCGTCGGAGTCGATACCCAGCTCGGCACCCGGGATGGCCGGAATTTCCGGGCGGCCACCGGTAGCGATCAGGATATGATCGGCCGTGTAGTGCTCGCCATTAACCTCGATGGTGTTGCTGCTGACGAAGCGGGCGAAGCCCTTGATGACGGTGATCTGGTTCTTGCCCAGCACGTTCTGATAGGACTGGTGAATGCGGCCTATGTAGGCCTGGCGGGACTCGACCAGCTTGGCCCAGTTGAAGTGGTTGAGGGTGGTGTCAAAGCCGTAGTCGGCGCCATATTTCAGGGCATCGGCGATCTGGCCTGCATACCACATAGCCTTCTTCGGTACGCAGCCTACGTTGACGCAGGTTCCACCCAACTCTTTGGCTTCAATCAGGGCAACTTTCTTACCGTACATGGCAGCCCGGTTGGCAGAAGCAATACCGCCGCTGCCGCCGCCGATGGCGATATAGTCAAAATGCTGTGCCATTGCGAGGTTCTCCGCTCATTAAGAATGCAATCACAGCATGATGGGGATAAAGCGGCTGGCTCACAAGAGCCAGCACTCAGTTATGTTGGATCGGCAGGCGAATATGGAACTGGGCGCCCTGGCCCGGTTCGCTGGCACAGCTGATACGGCCTTTCAGCAGTTGCACCACCAGGTTGTAGATGATGTGGGTGCCCAGACCGCTGCCACCCTGACCCCGCTTGGAGGTGACGAAGGGATCGAAGATGCGCGGCAAGATTTCGGGCGGGATGCCGCGGCCATTGTCCGAATAGTCGATAAACAGCTCCTCTCCCTGCTGTTCCACCTTGATGGTGATCTTCTTCGGTTTGTCCCAGTTGTCGAACCCGTGGTTGATGGAGTTGAGGATCAGGTTCGAGTAGATCTGGGTAAAACTGCCCGGGAAGGAGAATATAGACAGCTTGGGATCGCACTGGATATCCACTTCGCACTGGCTCTTCTTCAGTTTGTGGCCAAGCGAGACCACCACCTGATGGAGGTTGTCGGCGAGGCTGAAGTTGTAGCGTGCTTCCGATGACTGGTCGACCGCCACCTGCTTGAAGCTGGCAATCAGCTCGGAGGCGCGCCGCAGGTTGCTCTGCAGCAGCTGCATCGACTCGTCGAGGTTGACGGTGAACTCGTTGAGATAGGAACGCGACAGCTGTTTTGACTCTATATGAGATTTGAAATCGGCAACCCGTTCCTGCAGGTAGGAGGAGGCGGTCACACTGATGCCGATTGGGGTATTGATCTCGTGTGCCACCCCGGCCACCAGCGAGCCGAGGGAGGCCATCTTCTCCGACTCCACCAGGGTTTGCTGGGCTTGTTTCAGGTCGTCGTACGCCTTGCCCAGCTGGTTGTTGGCTTCGCTCAGGCTGCGGGTACGCTCCACCACTTTTCCTTCCAGCTGCTCGTTGAGCTGGATTATCTCCCGCTCGACCTTTTTCAGCTGGGTGATGTCGTAGCCGAAGCCGATCTGGTACTTGAGGTTCGGCCCTTCATAGAAGGGTACGAAGGTCCACTGCAGCACCAGCTCGTGGGCCTGCTGGTCATGCATGATGACCTCTTTGTCCGCCAGTGAACCTTCCGCCGCCAGAATATCGTTCAGCTCTTCCCGTTGCGCCGGGCTGACAAAGAGATCCAGCCAGTTGTGTTGCAACAGCTCCTGCTGGTGGTAGCCGGTCAGCAGTATGGCTGCCGGGTTGATGCTGGCGATGGTCAAGTCTGGTTCCATGCAGCAGATGACCATGTTGGCGGAGTTGATCAGGGTGGCGGAGAAATCCCGCTCCTGTTGCAGCTGTTCCACCGCCTGATGACGAGCGACCAGCTCGTCACGTAGCCGGGTGCGCATCTGGTTGAGGGTGGATACCAGGGTATCCAGTTCGTCGGGTTTCTTGCGCGGCTGCGGGCGGCCTTCCAGCTCCAGCGCCATGTCGAGCCGATCGAGGTTGAACTTCTGGGCGTAGTTGGCGATGCGGTTGATGTGCCTGACCACCAGATAGTAAATGATGATCAGGATACAAAATGAGACCACCAGGGTCTTGATGGTCTGGCTGACCATGATCAGCACTGACTTCTCAATCAGACGCTGGTAAATCTGCTCCAGCGACGCGGCGACAAACAGCTTGCCGACAATTTCCCCCTGATAGGTGAGATTGAACTCCTGGGAGATGTCATAGCTTTCCCGTTCCACTCCCTGGGTCAACAGTGGCACTTCGGAGTTGCCGAGCATCTCCTTGACCATCACAAACTGCATGTTGGGCAGGTTCATGATCCCTTCGATCTGCACTTTGACCTGCTCCTCATCGAGGTTCCACAAGCTGGCGGCAATAGGTTGCAAAAAGGAGGCTTCGATCTGGCCGATGCTGTCTTCGATGACGGCGACATCCTTGCGGTAATCCCAGGCGAGTTGCAGCACCGTAATGATCATCGCCAATACGGTACTACACACCAGAATATAGGAGAGCAGGCGGTATGAGAGTCCGTTGCGGCCTACGGCCTCGGCGGTCTTGGAGATGAGTCCTGACATGGCGTCCTTGCGGTCTGGATGTTGTGTTTTTTAGTTTAACTGCTTCATGGACTTATGTCGTCTTTCCTGCGAACCATAAAAAAGGCCCCGTATCGGGGCCTTGGCAAGTGATTGATGATCAGTGTCCGCCGTTTGCCTTGGGCGGAATGGTTTCATCGAATACCGGCAAGGGTTTGTGCTCGGAAGCCAGATAGGTGTAGATCACCGGCAGTACGAACAGGGTGAACAGGGTACCGATGGCAAGGCCTGCCACGATGACGATACCGATGCTGAATCGTTGTGCTGCACCGGCGCCTGCGGCGTAGAGCAGCGGGATCAGACCGGCAATCATGGCGGCGGTGGTCATCAGGATCGGACGCAGACGCACCTTGGCGGCTTGCATCACGGCTTCCATCCGGTTCATGCCGCGCAGCAGCTGCTCTTCCTTCGCTACTTCACAGATCAGGATGCCGTGCTTGGTAATCAGACCCACCAGGGTGATGAGGCCCACCTGGGAGTAGATGTTCATGGTCGCCAGTCCCCAAGCCAAGGCAATCAAGGCCCCGCTGATGGCGAGCGGTACAGAGACCATGATGACCAGCGGGTCACGCACCGACTCGAACTGGATCGCCAGCACCAGGAAGATGATCGCCAGTGCCAGCGCGAAGGTGGCATAGAGCGCATTGCCTTCGGTGACGAACTGACGGGCTTCACCCATGAAGTCGTAACGATAGCCTTGCGGCAGCTTCTCGTCGGCGGTGGTCTGGAACCAGTTGATCGCATCACCCATGGCCACACCCGGAGCCGGAACGGCACCGATAGTGGCGGAGTTCAGCTGGTTGAAGTGGGGCAGGGCGCGGGGCTCGCCAACCACTTCAATGGTGATCAGGCTGCCGAGCGGGATCGACTTGCCATCTGCGGCCCGCACGTAGTAGCCCTTGATGGACTCCGGATTGAGACGGTATTTGCGCTCGACCTGCGGGATCACCTCGTAGGAGCGGCCATCCAGGTCGATACGGTTGACGTAACCGTCCGCCATCATGGTGCCCATGGTGATACCGATATCCTGCATGGTGATGCCGTAGGCACCCGCCTTGTCCTTGTCGATGCGGATCTTCATGGTGGCGGAGTCGTAGTTCAGATCGAGATCCGAATAGACGAACTGACCGTTACTCTGCGCCGCGGCCAGAATTTCACCGGCCACCAGGAACAGGCTTTCGAAGCTGTTCGGGGTGGTGATGACGAACTGGATCGGCAGACCACTCGATGCTCCCGGTAGTTCCGGGAACTGGAAGGTGGTGATGGCCATACCCGGGATGTCTTTCACCAGATTGGCGACCCGATCCAGCACCTCTTTCTGGCTCGCTTCACGCTGACTCCAGGGCACCATGGAGGCGATACCGAACGCCTGGTTGGCGTTGAACACCCCTGAGAAGACCTGGGAGAAGGCGATCTCGGGCTGCTCGTCCAGGATCTTGTTCACATCCGCCATGGTGTTTTCGATGTAGTCCAGGTTGGCGTTGGACGGTGCGGTACCCAGCACGGCCATTACCCCCTTGTCCTCTGACGGTGCCAGTTCGCTCGGGATGAACTTGAACAGCAACGGCAGGCTGGCGAACACGATGACGGCGAACACCACGATGACGGGGCGCTTTTTCATCACGGCGTGCAGCATGCTGTCGTAGCGATCGGTCATCCGTTCCAGCAGGTGGTGGACCGTGCTCTCGAATTTGCCCGGCTGCTCGTTGGCTTTGAGCATCTTGGAACACATCATCGGTGACAGGGTCAGGGCGATGATGCCCGAGACGAACACGGCGCCAGCCAGGGTCAGGGCAAACTCCTTGAACAGGGAGCCGGTGATGCCCCCCATCAGGGCGATAGGCGCGTATACCGCAGCCAGGGTAACCGTCATGGCGATGACCGGCACCGCAATTTCACGGGTACCGATAATGGCGGCCCGGAACGGCTCTTCACCTTCTTTGATATGGCGGTCGACGTTCTCCAGCACCACGATGGCGTCATCCACCACCAGACCGATCGCCAGCACCATCGCCAGCAGGGTCATCAGGTTTATCGAGAAGCCGAACATATCCATCATCATCACCACGCCGATAAGACTGAGCGGAATGGTGATGATCGGGATGATGACCGCGCGGAACGAGCCGAGGAACAGGGTGATGACCACCAGAACGATGGCGGCTGCCTCCAGGATGGTCTTGATAACCTCGTGGATGGACTCGTTGATCGCCACGGTGGAGTCATACATCACGTTGAGACGCATGGTGCTCGGCATATTGCGCTCAAGGCTCGGCAGCAGTGCCAGCACATCGCGGGCGATGTTGATGGGGTTGGCTGTCGGGGCGGCGTTGACCGCCATGACCACGGCTTCGCGACCATTGGCGCTGGCACGATAGACATCGTGACTCTTCTCGAGGGTTACCTTGGCGATGTCCGCCAGACGGATCACCTTGCCGTCGCGGGTAGCCACCACCAGTCGCTTCAGCTCGTCGACATCCTTGACCTGGGTCTCGGCATTGCCATTGAACAGGGTGAAGTAACCGGTCGCCTGACCTGTCGCGGACTGATAGTTGTTGCTGTTGAGCACCGTCATCACGTCGCTGGCAGTCAGGTTGAAGGCCGCCATCTTGGCCGGATCCAGCCATACCCGCAGGGCAAACTCGACACCGCCGTAGAGGTCAACCTTGGAGACCCCGCCGACAGTAAAGAGCTGCGGCTTGATAACCCGCTCCAGATAGTCGGTGATCTGGCTGGAGTTGAGCTCCGGGCTGGTAAAGCCGAGGTAGAGCACCGCCGTGGTTGAACCGGTGGAGGAGGTGACCGAGGGGTCTTCCGCCTCTTTCGGCAACTGAGAGCGCACCGAGTTCACCTTCGCCAGGATGTCGGACAGCGCGGCGTTGGGGTCGGTATTGAGCTTCATGTATGCAGTGATGGTGGAGCTACCCAGCTGGCTGGAGGAGGTCATGAAGTCGATGTTGTCGGCTTGCGCGACCGCCTGTTCCAGCGGCTGGGTGATGAACCCCTGGATCAGATCAGAACTGGCGCCATAGTAGCCAGTGCTGACGGTGATCACCGTGTTGGTCACCTCGGGGTATTCCCGTACCTGCATCTTGAAGATGGCCTGAAAGCCCAGCAAGGCGATCAGGAAGCTGAGCGAGATCGCCAGCACAGGCCGTTTTATAAATATGTCAGTAAATCGCATCGCAGATCTCCGCGCTTACAGCATCGGGGTTTGTGCCGGAACGGCCAGGGCATCGTTCTCGACCACATGCACCTTGGTGTCGTTGCTCAGGCGAACCTGACCCGACAGTACGATCTGGTCACCGGCCTGGATGCCGGAGAGCACATGCACATCGTTGCCACGGCGCTCACCCGCCTTGACCACAACCTGCTTGGCTCGCAGCACTTTCACCTTGTTACCCTCTTTGTCGGTCTCTTCGCCCTCTTTGAGCACATAGACGTTCTGACCGTAAAGGGTGAAGGAGATAGCGGTCTGCGGGATCACGATCTGATCTTTCACCGTCGGCAGAATGATGCTGGCGCGGGCGAACATACCGGAACGGAGCTGACCGTCGTTGTTCGGAATGTCTGCCTGTACCTGGATCAGGCCGCTCTGGAAGTTGACCGCAGGCTCGATGGCGGTGATATGGCCGTCAAACTGGGTTTGCGGATAGGCATCCACATTGATCTTGATGGTCTGGCCCAGCTTGATTTTGGAGATATCGGTCTGGGGCACGGTGAAGCGCAGACGCATCACGCTGGTATCTTCCAAGCGCACGATATCTGTGCCTGGTTGCAGATACTGGCCAAGGAACACATTGCGCAGGCCGACCACGCCGCTAAAGGGCGCGCGCACTTCACGACGGGCAATGGTCGCCTTCAGACTCTCGATATCCGCTTCCAGCGAGCGATAGGCCGCTTCGGCTTCATCCAGCTGCTCTTTGGAGATGGAGCTGGTCTTGTAGAGGTTCTGGAAGCGTTCGAATTTGGCTTTTGCCGCTGGCAGCTTGGCCTGGGAGGCGCGCAGATTGGCCTTCTCCACGGTGGAGTCCAGGCTCAGCAGCAGTTGGTCAGCCTTGACCGGTTTGCCCGACTCAAAGGTGATGGCATCAATGGTGCCAGCCAGTTCGGTGGAGAGGGTCACCCCCTGATTCGGCTCGATGAAGCCGATCGCTTCGATGGTCGGTACCCAATCCTGCGCCTTGGTCACCATGGCGGTGACGGGGAACTCGGGTTCCGGCCGGTTGGCCATGTATTGGGCAATCATCTTCTGTTTGAACAAATTGAAGCCGATGACGCTGCCAAACAAGGCGATCGCTATCAGCAACATAATGGCCATCCACTTTTTCATGAACAGGCTCCTGAGGTGGAAAGATTAGGGGATAAAATGGCATTCCAGCTGGCCTGGATCGCGGTTTCCAACTGCGATTCGGTCAGCGTGATGTTGTGCACCCTGCACTGCAGGGCCAGATGCATGACACTGTCCAGACTCAACACCTGGAGTGCCCGTATCGGTAAATCAATAAACAATCCTTGTTCAACGCCCTGTTCAAAAAATCGGTCCAGAGGCTCCCAGGCAGCCAGAATGACAGGATTGGTCTCCAATTCTGCCCCTAGCGGAGAGCTCTCGTACTGCAATTTGCACCGGATAGCGTTGGGTTCGTTAACAAAAATGGCATGAATATTGAGCCATAATTGGCGAAATTGTTGAAATGAAACTTTATCGATCGCTACATCTGCCATGACCATGGGGACACACTGCAAGATAGTGTGCTGATGCAGTTGCCGGATCAGATCATCCTTGTCACCGAAGTAGCGATAGATGGTGCCGGTGGCAACATTGGCCTTCTTGGCGACTTCTGCAATCGACAGACCATGAAAACCCCGTTCACCCAGCACCTCATGGGCCGCGTTGAAGATGCTCTCTTTTTTATCCAGAATCATCAGTGTGACTTTCGATTGAATGAACGTTCATTCATTCTAGATGGGCACAACATCAAGTCAAGACGGCAAGATGAACTGATGCGGGGATGTATGCCTTTTGTCAGGCTACAGGCAGGAATGTGGAAGAAAAACACACAGATTGCCTGAAAAAACAACGAACAGTCCTTCGGTGACAGAAAAGTGTAGACAAACCAGAAACCATCATTAATAATGCGCCCCGTTCGACAGCGTAGCGCCCGTAGCTCAGCTGGATAGAGCGCTGCCCTCCGGAGGCAGAGGTCACAGGTTCGAATCCTGTCGGGCGCACCATCAAAAGTGCGTCGGTTAAACGGGCGTTGTTGTGGAACAAAAACAGCTGTGGTGGCTGTAGCTCAGTTGGTAGAGTCCCGGATTGTGATTCCGGTTGTCGTGGGTTCGAGCCCCATCAGCCACCCCATTTTACAGCTTGTCAGGTACGCGAAGGTGGCGGAATTGGTAGACGCGCTAGCTTCAGGTGTTAGTGCCCCCCGGGTGTGAGGGTTCGAGTCCCTCTCTTCGCACCATACTTGCTGTATGACGAGGATGACCATAAGGTCGTCTTTGTTTTTTGAAGTAAACTATTTTGAAAGAAATAGCCTCGGTGATTAGCGCAGCCCGGTAGCGCATCTGGTTTGGGACCAGAGGGTCAAAGGTTCGAATCCTTTATCACCGACCACATTTAGAAAAACCTCGCTTCGGCGGGGTTTTTTGCTTTCTGGCCTCCGCTGGGCCAGTACTCTCTCCCTGTTACGTCTGTTTACACTCTATTTGGCAGCGCGCCCCGCCTTTCGGTTATGCTTCAGCCTCGAGTCACTGACAACCGGATGTCATCGGCCCATTTCAGGCATTTTTCCATGAATAACAAAATTTCCTTTGCTTGCTCCCCCGCCATGCTGGCTGCCTTGCTGCTGGGGGGGTGTACCATCAAGCCGCCATCCACCGATGTGATGATGGGCTCCATTGCATCACAACCGCAGGAGGAGCGTTCTCTCTCCCCCTTGCTGACCAGCGGTGATTTTTGCGTTGCGGTGTCCCAACAGAAGGTGTTGGCACAACCTTGCAGCGGAAAAGACGATCAATTGTTCGAGTGGGATCTGGGTGAGTTGCGCCTGCAGGATCTCTGTTTGCAAGCCAAAAACGACAGCGAAGTGATGCTGGCACCCTGTGACGGTCAGGCGCAGTGGGAGTGGCAGAAAGACAGGCTTTTCAACAGCAAGGTCTCCCGCTGCCTCGATGTGGCCGGGCGACGCCATACTCCCGGCACGCCTCTGCGGTTGGCTGAATGCTACGGCGGGGCGAACCAGAGCTTCAGCTGGCAGCGGCCCAATCCCTGGCTGGAGACTCTGAAAAAACAAAGCCTCACATGGTGAGGCTTTGCTGAATCGGATAGCGGGCTGAAGAGGATCAGGCTGCGCTGACGCTCTCCAGCTCGAACAGCTTCTCCAGATAGACGGCGACGCCATCTTCGTCAGAGGTGAGGGTCTGCTCATACTCCGGCAGCGCCATTTTCAGGCGGTCATGGGCGTTGCCCATCACGATGCCGCGTCCCACCATGGTCAACATCTCGAAGTCGTTCATGCCATCGCCGAAGGCGATCGCCTCCAACATATCGAAACCGTTCTGCTCCAGCACGGCTCGCACAGCATTGCCCTTGTGCACCCCGGCGTGCATCACTTCGAGGCAGTCCGGCAATGAGAAGGTGACGTTGAGCTGATCGCCATAGCGCTGGTTGAGGTGTGCCTCGATCTTCAGCAGCTTTTCGTGGTCGCCGATGTAGAACACCTTGTTGATCTGCTCTTTCGGTTCCTGTTTCAGGTCATCGACCAGGCGGTAGGTGAACCCTGACTCGTCGTGGAACTGCAGCAGCCAGGGCAGCTCTTCTTCCACCACCCAGTCATCACCCTGATAGACATTGAGGTGGATAGAGGGATCTCGCTCCAGTGCAATCAGCTCGGCGGCAATCTCGGTCGGCAGCGGCTGGTTGAAAATCAGCTGATCCTGTTTGTCATGGACCACGGCGCCATTGGAAGTAATGAGGTAGATGTCCATCCCCAGCGCATCGCGGAAGCTGCGTACGTCAACGTGATGACGGCCGGTGGCGACCACGAATTTCACACCTTGTTCTACCAGGCGGTGCAGGGTATCCCGGGTACGGGGAGAGATCTGGTGCTGCTTGTTGAGCAGAGTGCCATCGAGATCGGATACAACTACCTTGAACATCATTACCTCGGCATCGATTGAAAACAGGGGCAGTTTACCTTAGCCCGCATTGTCACCCCATTTATTTAGGGTTACAAAAAATAGCCGGCTCAGAAGCGGGCGAAAAAGTCGACCATCGCGGTCAGGGCGGGTTGGCGCTTGTCATCGGATTCGATAAACAGCTCGTGCCAGGCACCCTCGATGCGCAGTGGTTTGCCCCCTTCGCACTTGGCAATGGTGCAGAAGCGATCCTGTGCGGCATTGTCCACCACGCTGTCGCTGCCAGCTTGCAGCACCAGCAGCGGGGTTTTGATGGCGCCCGCATCGGCGATGGCGGCATCGGCACCAGTGATCCCCTGATAAATCCAGTGGGCGGTCGCGCCACCCAGCTTGATCTGCGGGTGCTGTTCGTAGAGTTGGCGGAAGGCTTGATAGCGGGGCTGGCTGTGAGTCAGCTCGTTATCGGCAAAGCCGTGATCCTGATAGGCTCCCTGACCGGGGCCGTAGGGAGGCTCACCAATCCAACCGCCGACCGTGCCTATGGTGCTCGCCAATCCCTTGGCCAGCCACTTGGGCAGACCGCCGAGATTGATGCCCAGCATGGGGGAGGAGAGCACGGCCGCCTTGATATCATCGGGCCAGCGTTCCAGATAGCGGGCCGAGATGGCGCCGCCCATGGAGTGGGCCAGCAGGAACAGCTTTGCAGGCTGGTCCGCCATGATTATCTGGTCGTGAAACTGCTTGAGATCGACCACATAATCGTCGAACTGGTCGACATATCCCTTCTGCGGGTCATTCAGCATCCGGTCGGACATCCCCTGACCACGATGGTCGATGAGATAGAGGCTGTAGCCCTGACGCCAGAGATCCCACGCCAGCTCCTGATACTTGAGGTAGCTCTCGACCCTGCCATTGACGATCAGGATGGCGCGATCGACCTTGGCTTGCCGTAGCGCGGCATAGCGGATGGTTACGCCATCCTTGCCCTTAAACTCTCCTTCCACCGCATGCTGGCGCCAGAAGTCGGGCAGGGTTTGCTGGTAGAGGCTGGGTACATCGGCTTCGCTGGTGAGCTGATAGGTATTGGTCACGGCAAGGGCTCCGGCAGAAAACAGGGTCAGGGCCAACAGGGAAAGAGAGAGGGGTTTCATCAGGCACACTCCTGTTGCCAATGGTGATAAAGGGCGGCGATATCCCCCGAGCAGAGTAGCGCCATGCTGGCTTGCAAGCGGGGCAGGGGCCAGTCCCACCACTGCATCTCTTGCAGCATGAGGATCTGCTCATCGCTGAAACGGCGGCGGATCGGCTGGGCCGGGTTGCCGCCGACTATGGTGTAAGGGGCCACATCCTTGGTCACCACGGCGCGGGTGGCGATGACCGCACCATCACCTATGGTGATGCCGGGCATGATCATCGCTTCCGAGCCGATCCAGACATCGTTGCCAATCCGGGTGTCTCCCTTGCGCAGAAAGCCGCTGCGGGCCCCTTCGCCAAAGGTGTCGGGATTGAACGGGAAGGTGGAAACCCAATCCAGCCGGTGGCCCTGATTGCCCGCCAGCATGAAGGTGGCGCCCGAGCCGATGGAGCAGAACTTGCCGATGATCAGCTGATCCACCTCGCCCCAGAGGCCGCTCTCCCAGGTGTCGCGGGTCGAGCCATCGCCGAGCAGGTAACGGACGCAGTGATCCTCGAACGGCTTGCCGTGATAGTAGCCGGAGTAGTAGCTGTAGTCGCCGGCCTCTATGTTCGGGTTGGTCAGGTGATCCCGGATGATTTGCGATTCCAGCCAGCTGCCAAAAGGGTTCTCCATCACTCCTCCTGCGGATCGTCCTGCTCGCTCTGCTGCGCCCACCCTTTGCGGGTCAGCTGCATCCGTTGCCACCACTCTTCGTCCGCCAGAATTTCACCGGCCGGGCCGAGCTGGGGGTAGGGCATCTCTTTCTCTTTGCAGAGCTGGGCATAGATAGGATAACCCCCCTCGAACAGGATGCTGTTTTGCTCCTCCAGCGTGAGCGGGCAGCCGCGTTGATAGCAACCGGCCAGCTCGCGCTGGCGCTGCGCCTCGTAGAGGATGGCGGCGGCAGCCACCGAGACGTTGAGGGACTGCACCATGCCGACCATGGGGATGACGATATGGTGATCGGCCAGGGCCAGCGCCTCTTCACCGATGCCGTGCTTTTCCTGACCCACCAGAATGGCAGTCGGTTTGGTGTAGTCGATGGCGCGAAAATCGACCGAGCTTTCAGAGAGATGGGTCGCCAGGATCTGCATGCCGGAGGCTTTCAGCTCGGCAACGGCTGTGCCGATATCCGGGTGCAGTTTTACATCCACCCAGTTCTGGCTGCCGCGGGCGGTGCCCTTGCGCTTGTGGATCCAGGTTTTGGGCCAGACGGCGTGTACCCGGTGGATGCCGATGGCATCGGCGGTACGCACGATGGCGGCCAGATTGTGAGGTTTGTGTACCTCTTCCATACAGACGGTCAAATCGAGCTGACGCTGGGCCAGCATGTCGGTGATGCGCTTGAAGCGTTCGGGGGTCATGGCTTGTCTCAATAAAAGCAGCAGGCGGCTTGCGCCGCCTGTGTTCAGTTCTTCTGTCGGCTCACCTTGAGCACGTTGGGCATCACGCGGATCTTGCGCATGATGTTGGCCAGGTGGATGCGGCTCTTGGTGGTGATGAGCAGGCTGACCTGATAGACCCGGCCATCCTTCTCTTCGGTGCTGATGGCGTGAATGTTGGCGCCGGTGGCGGCAATCACGTTGGCCAGCTCGGCCAGCGCACCCTGATGGTTGACGATTTCGATGCTGATACCGGTGCGGAACTCCTGTTCCTGCTCCTTGTCCACTTCCCACTGCACCGGCAGGTACTTGTCCGGCTCCTTGCTGTAGCCCTTGATGTTGCGGCAGGCTTCCTGGTGGATCACCAGACCCTTGCCCGGGCTGATGTGGGCGATAATGGCATCCCCCGGGATCGGACGGCAGCAGTTGGCGAAGGTGACCAGCATGCCGTCGGCACCCTTGATCGGCATCTTCTTGCTGCTGGTTTTGGGCTGCTCTTCCGGCGGCAGTTCATCCCCCAGCATGCGGCGCGCCACCATGACGCTCATGGCGTTGCCGAGGCCCACATCGGCCAGCAGCCCCTGTAGATTTTCGTGCTTGGTATCGGCCAGCACCTGCTTGATGCGTGGCTCGGGAATATCTTCGATATTCTTGGCGCCTAGTGCATGGTTGAGCAGGCGGCGACCCAGCACCACCGACTCTTCGGTGCGCAGGTTCTTGAGGAACTGGCGGATCTTGGAGCGAGCCTTGGTGGTCACCACGAAGTTGAGCCAGGCTGCATTGGGGCGAGCCCCCGGCGCCGTGATGATCTCCACCGTCTGGCCCGAGTGCAGCGGGCTGCTGAGCGGGTAGGGGTGGCGGTCGACCCGCGAACCGACGCAGGCGTGGCCGATGTCGGTGTGCACCGTATAGGCAAAGTCCACCGGCGTGGCGCCAGCGGGCAGCTCCATGATTCGTCCTTCCGGCGTGAACACGTAGATCTCGTCGGGGAAGAGGTCGGTTTTGACCCCTTCGATAAATTCAAACGAGCTGCCGGCGCTCTGCTGCAATTCCAGCAGGCTCTGCATCCAGCGCTGGGCGCGGATCTGGGCAGTGGTGCCCGAGCTGTCGCCATCCTGCTTGTAGGCCCAGTGGGCGGCAACCCCTTTGTCGGCCATCTGATCCATGAACTCGGTGCGAATTTGCACCTCGACCGGTACCCCGTGCGGCCCCACCAGAGAGGTGTGCAGCGACTGGTAGCCGTTGGTCTTGGGGATGGCGATGTAATCCTTGAAGCGGCCGGGGCGCGGTTTGTAGAGGCTGTGCATCTGCCCCAGCACCCGGTAACAGGTATCTATGTCCTTCACCTTTACCCGAAAGGCGTAGATATCCATTACCTCATGAAATTGCAGCTCTTTTTTCTCCATCTTGTTGTAGATGGAGAAGAGATTCTTCTCGCGGCCACTGACCTGATGCTCGATCCCCGCCTCTTTCAGACGACCGCTGATTTCGCTCTGGATGGAGTCGATGATCTCGCGGCGATTGCCACGGGCGCGGCGCACCGATTCGCGCAACACGCGGGATCGCATGGGATAGAGCGCCTCGAAACCCAGCTCTTCCAGCTCGTTCTTCATGGTGTGAATACCGAGGCGGTTGGCGATGGGAGCGAAGATTTCGAGGGTTTCCCGGGCGATGCGGCGGCGTTTGTCAGGGCGCAGGGAGCCCAGGGTGCGCATGTTGTGGGTGCGGTCGGCCAGCTTGATCAGAATGACCCGGATATCCTGGGTCATTGCCATCACCATCTTGCGGAAGTTCTCGGCCTGCGCCTCTTTGCGATCGCGAAATTTCAGCTTGTCGAGCTTGGAGACCCCGGCCACCAGTTCTGCAACCGCATTGCCAAACTGTTCGGCCAGATCGGCCTTGGTGACCGAGGTGTCTTCGATGACGTCGTGCAGTACGGCGGCCATCAGGGTTTCATGATCGAGGCGCATGTCACCCAAGATTCGGGCAACGGCAACAGGGTGGGTGATATAGGGTTCGCCACTGGAACGCATCTGACCCTGGTGGGCATCACGGGCCACCACATAGGCTTGCTTGAGCTTCTCAACCTGCTCTGGCGGCAGGTAGGAACTGGCTATTTCTTTAAGGTTTTCAAATAAATACAAGACAGTCCCCGCAGCGGTGAAACGGCAATTCGTGGAATTGAGGGTATAGCCCTGAGTTTGCGAGGTTTTCGAGCGGTTGTAAATGGGGATGAACAGTCGGCACCCGGGCGGGTGCCAACCGGAGGAATAACTTAACCGCGGCCTTCGGCGATGGCAGCAACGGCAGCCAGCTCGGCGGCTTCCTGCTCTTGCTGTTCGTAGCGGTCCTGGGTGTCCATCACTTGATTGTTCACCAGACCCAGCTCGATCTCACGCAGGGCGATCACAGTCGGCTTGTCGTTCTCTTCGTCGACCAGGGGATCTTTGCCTTGTACCGCGATTTGACGAGCGCGGCGCGCGGCGACCAGCACCAGGTCAAAACGGTTACCTACCTGTTTTACAGCATCTTCTACAGTAACGCGTGCCATGCAGGACTCCAGTGTTTGGGCTTTCTGTATTTAGAAAAGCAGTGTTTAAAAATGACGCAAAAGTTTACTTGTTTTTGGCTTACTCTGCCAGTAGCTGTTGCAGCAAGTTTTTTTGAGCCTGTTGCTGGTGACGCATCTCCAGCCGTTGGCACTCAATAATGGACCTGAGCTGGAACAGCGCCTGCTCGAAGTCTTCATTGATAATGACATAGTCATACTCGTCGTAGTGCACCATTTCGGCAATGGCTTTCGCCATCCGGCCGGCGATCACTTCGGCGCTGTCCTGACCGCGCCCAATCAGGCGGCGTTCCAGCTCTTCGCGGCTGGGGGGCAGGATGAAAATGGATTTGGTCGGCATCTGCTCGCGGATCTGGCGGGCACCCTGCCAGTCGATGTCGAGGAATACGTCGATCCCTTTGGCCAGACAGGCTTCGATGGCGGCGCGGGAGGTGCCGTAGTAGTTGCCGAACACTTCGGCCCATTCCAGAAAATCACCACGCTCGATCAGCGCCTTGAACTCTTCCACCTGAACGAAGTGGTAGTGTACGCCGTGCTCTTCGCCCGGGCGGGTGGCGCGAGTGGTGTGGGAAACCGATAGCTGCATCTTGCCAGCTTGATTGTGGTTGGTCAGCAAGGCATTGAGCAGACTGGATTTACCCGCGCCGCTCGGAGAAGAGATGATATAGAGTGTGCCTTGTTGCGCCATATTATTACCTTTAATCGAAACCGCTGTTTTGGTTGTAGCAGAGACCGCCGTCTTGTGCCCGAAAGGGAGACAGCCAAACGCAAAACGCGGAAAATTCTTGAGTCAGGGGGATGTAAAGGCGGCGAATTTTACCAGAATGCGGCGAATAAAAAAACGGCCGGAATCATATTCCAGCCGATCAAAGTATTCGTAGCTTGCTGCGGGAGCGTAACCCACATCAGCCTGCATTGTGCCTTTGGCTGAGGGCAGAGGCTATCAGGTTATCCCTGCCTGATGGCTCGGAATTCCCGAGGTGCCCTGTCATTACGGCAGTTGACGATCTGCACAGAGGCGGTCGAAGGCGGTGATCACCTGCTCGCTGGTGATTTTTCGCATGGCCTCCGGGTCTTTGAGACGGGTGCGCCAGCTCAATTCGGCCAGCGGCTTGCCGGTCTCCTGTTCGACCAGCTCCTGATAGACGCTGACCACGTAGTCGCGGCACAGATAGGGGCCGGTGCGGGCCGGATTGTGGTGGGCATAGAGACCGATCACCGGCGTGCCCACTATGGTGGCCATATGGGTGGGGCCGGTATCGGGGGCCAGCACCAGACTCGCCTCACCAATCAGCGCCAGCAGTTGCTTGAGGTTGGTCTGCCCCACCAGATCGACCGGTTTGCTCTGGCTTAAGCGCTGGATCTCGGCAGCCAGGTCCCGCTCCAGTTTGGCAGGCCCGCCACAGAGATAGACCTGAAAGCCCTTGTTGGCGGCGTGATCTGCCAGCGCGGCATAGCCTGCGGCCGTCCAGTTTTTGAATGCCTTGCTGGCGGCTGCGCAGATAAGCAGAGTCGGTTTGCCGCCAATCTTCTCCCTTGCCCACGCCTGATGATCGGCGCTGATGGGCAGTTGCCAGTCCGGGGTCAGATCCTTGATGCCGAGCTCTTTGGCGAAAGCGAGGAAACCGTCCAGCACATGGGGAGAGGCAGGCGAAGGCACCTTGTGGTTGGTGAACAGCCACTGGCCGTCGTTGGCCCGCTCCCGATCAAACCCGAGTTTGACCTTGGCCTTGATGCCGAGGGTGGCGATGCTGGCCCGCATCGCCGCCTGCAGGTGGAGCAGGGCATCGAATTTGCGCCCCTTGAGGGTCTGCCAGAGATCGCGATAGCCGCGCCACCCCTTGCTCTTGTCGAAGGGGATCACCTCGACGCCGGGCAGATCGGCAAACAGGGTTGCCTCGATTTTGCCGGTGATCCAGGTGATACGGGTCTGTGGCCACTCCCGCTGGATGACGCGCACCAGCGCCAGTGCGTGGCAGCAATCCCCGATGGCGGAGAGCCGCAGGATGCAGATGGAGGAGGGGGGCGTTTGAAATAGCGGCATGTTGTGGCGCACGGCTGGCAAAAAGGGTGGATGGCATTATGCAAACTCCCCTCTGGATTGTAAAATTGCGCACAATCGTCAGCCAGGATAGGCCGGGCCCAGCGCCATGACCTGTCTCTGCACGTCGTTGATTAAAGGCCACTATTGCGGGCATGCCAGAGCGGCAGCCTCATCGCCAATTGAAAAATTGCGATCCATGACCCACCGAGCGGGATCTCCACGATGCGAGTACAGACCGAACACAACCAGATCTGCTGGTATGCCGAAGGGGCCTTTCGCGACCCCTCTCCCCAGTTATTCGATCCTGCCTGGTGGCAGAACAACCGTCAGGTGGTGGGAACCTCCATCGGGCGGGGGGTGACCTGGTTCGTCAAGGATGAGTCCCGCCATCTGGTGCTGCGCCACTACTATCGCGGCGGCATGGTGGGCAAGGTGGTGCGGGATCGCTTCTGGTTCGAAGGGGTCGAGTCGAGCCGCGCCATGGCCGAATACACCCTGCTGGCCAAGCTGTGCGAGCTGGGGCTGCCGGTGCCGCGTCCGTTTGGTGCCCGCATGGTCAAACAGGGACCCTTCTATCGTGCCGATATCCTGATCGAGCGAATTCGCGGTGCCAAGGATATGGTGGCGTTGCTCAAGCAGGGGCCGGTGGCGACCGAGGTGTGGCACAAGATAGGTCAGACAGTGCGTCAGCTGCACGATGCCGGGGTCTATCACGCCGATCTCAACAGCCACAACCTGCTGCTCGATAAAGAGGGCAAGGTGTGGGTGATCGATTTTGACAAGGGTGCGATCCGCTCCCCCGGCGAATGGCAGAAGGCCAATCTGGAACGCTTGCTCCGTTCATTCAATAAAGAGTCTCAACTGCATACCAGTTTCCACTTCGTACCGGAGAACTGGCAGACCTTGATGAACGGGTATCAGGGAAAAGCGATCTGACCCTGTTGCTCGGCGTGAACGCCAATGTTACTTATTGAGCAGGTATTCAGATCCTGTTTCGAGGCGCCCCATGGAAATGCTCAAGACACCTTTGGTCGATGTGACTGCCCGGCTTGATCCGGGTCTGCTGTCTGATGCCATGGCGCTGCTGGAGGCGGGGATCTGGAGCTGGTCAGCCCAACACGGACTGCAGCGTGATCCCTCCTGCCTGCGCCTGTTGGGATTGGGAGAGTGCTGGCCGGATGATCTCGGCTGGCTGGATCGGGTTCATCCCGACGATGTTGCCCGGCTGGAGGATGCCCTGCTCGCCTGCCAGAGCGGCCGCAGCAGCGGTCTGCGCCTCGAATACCGCATTCTGCATCATCACGGTCACTACATCCGGCTGGAAGAGCGGATGCGTCGCGATGAGCGGGGTTATCTGCTGGGGGTCGTCCGTCACCTCGATCCCGCTGCCGTGCTGGTGGAGGAGCGACATGGCACCGATCCGCTGACCGGTCTGGAGAGCCGTGGCCGTTTCGAGCAACTGCTGGAGGAGCGGCTGGCGACCGAGAGTGGCACTTTCAGTCTGCTGCAGTTTTCGGTCGATCACATGGCCAAAATCCAGCAACTGTTTGGCGAAGCGGCTTGCGACGCCATGCTGGCCAAGCTGGCGCGTATCGTACGCCACGAACTGCGGCGGGAAGATCCCTTTGCCCGCTGGGATGAGGACGGTTTTATCCTGATGCTCTCCCAGACCGAGCGGATGAGTGCGCTGGAGATCGCCGAGCGGCTGCGCCTCGAGATTGCCGATGCCAGCCTGCTGTCACAGCGGCCGGTCACCGTCAGCATCGGGTTGGTGCAGAGTCAGGCTGGCGAGCAGCTCGATCATCTGCTGGCCCGGCTGGCCAGCTGTCACAGTCAGGCCAGACGGGAGCACAACACCGTCGTCGGCTGAGTGAGGTCAGGGTTGGCCGCGCTTGTCACGCTGGCAGACCCAGAGCGAGGCCAGCATCAGCAGGCCGCCGATGGTTAGTCGGGTCAGGTCGGTATCCTTGCCCCAGAGCAGCAGATTGACCAGCAAGCCGGCCGGAATGAGCGCATTGTTCATGATGGCCAGCACCCCGCTGGTGACCAGTGTCGCCCCCTTGTTCCAGAGGAAGTAGCCTAGGCCGGAGGCACCCACCCCCAGCCAGAGCAGAATGCCCCACTGCAACCCTGACGTTGGGTATTGCGGCTTGCCCAGCAGCCACCAGGCGGGCAATGCGATCACCAGCGCTCCCAGATAGAAGCAGCCGAACACCGCCAGTTGCGGCGGTTGCTCCGCCTCCCGTGCCAGCAGTACCTTGTAGCCCACTTGACCCAGGGCGAAACAGAGGTTGGCCCCCTGCACCACCATAAATCCCAGCACATAGCTTTCGGTCAGGCCGTCGAAGCGGATGACGGCAGCCCCGAGCACCGCCAGCAGGGCGCCCCACAGATAGGTGGGCTTGAAGCGCCCTTCCAGCAGGTCGTGGAGCAGGGTGACGTAGATGGGGGTGAAGATGGTAAAGACCAGCACTTCCGGCACCGTCAGCAGCAGAAAGGAGTGGTAGTAGAAGAGATACATGATGCCGAGCTGGATGGCGCCCAGCGCCATCAGCTTGGCCGCCAGATCGGGGCGCAGCCAGCGGCGGCGCAGGAAGGGGAGAAACACCAGACTGGCGAGGGCGATGCGGGTCAGCACCGAGAAGTAGGCATCCACCTGGCCAGCGAGGTAGACCCCGATCAGGCTGAAGGAGAATGACCAGAGCAGGGTGACCCCTATCAAGTAGTTCATGTGTTTGATTTATCATCAGTTGTCAATTTTAAGGGGGCTATGATGGCCGAGATGGAAGCGGCAATCCAGCGTTTATGGGCGCGATTGCCACAGGTCGGAGCATTTTCCTTTACCGCCAGCAATAGCGAGGGGTCGGCGACCGACTGGAATGGTCGGGGCGAGGGGCGTGTGCAGGTGACCGATCATCAGGGGGGCTGGCTGTTTAACGAGCAGGGCCGTTACATCACGCCTCATGGCAGGGAGCTCGCCATGCACAACCGCTTCTGGTGGCAGCGCAGCGAACGGGGGATCCGTCTCTCCCATCTGCGTTATGAGGCGCCGGTCGAACTGTTCGAGCTGCTGCCGCAGGGGGATGGCCGCTGGCTGACCGCCGAGCCCCATCTGTGCGGGGCGGATCACTACAGCGCCGAGCTGACCGAGATCGACGGTGGTTTTCTGCTGAGCTGGCAGATCACCGGGCCGCGCAAGAACGAGCGACTCAGCTATCGCTATCTGATCTGACGCCGGCTGGCAGGCATAAAAAAACCGGCGCAGAGCGCCGGTAGCGGGGGACAAATCGGAGGTTTTTTAAAACAGTCCCAAAAACAGGAGAGATAGACTCTCGTCACACATTCAGAGATGGACTTCAGGCATTCAGGGCATAGCTCAGCATGGCTTGCAGCTTGCTATCGAAGAACCAGGGCAGCAGTACCATCAGCAGGCCCAGGATCCCGGCCAGCCGCTGGCGATACTGCCAGCCGGCAATCAGTACCAGACCACCGCACAGTGTGGTCAGGATGCCTGACATAGGGATACCTCGCGCTGCATGCGACGCTGTTGCGCCCACTGGTTCATGGCGACCGAGCCGAGGATCAGGGCCAGAGCAACACCTGTGGTGGGATGGATCTGCTCGCCGAGGAACAGGGCACCCAGCATCACGCCGAACAGCGGCACCAGATAGTTGCTGAAGGAGGCGAACGTCGGGCCGGCCTTCTGGATCAGCGCCATGTAGAGGAAGTAGACCAGACCGGTACAGAGGGTACCCAGCACGGTGATCGCGCTCAGGGCCTGGGTGCTCGGCAGGGTCAGGCTGCCGAGATCAACCATGAAGGGGGCGACCAGCAGCAACTGGATTGCCGAGGAGATCAGGATATTGCGGGCGACCACTACCGGATGGTCCTTGGCGAAGCGCTTGATCATCAGCAGGCCGATGGCGAAGCAGCTGGCACCCAGCAGGATGGCCATGGCACCGAGCAGACCGGCGTTCATGCCCTGGGAGAGTTTCGGCCAGAACAGGGTGAGCACACCGGCAAAGCCGATGATCACGGAAAGCAGACCGGTTTTGGTGATTCTTTCACCAGAAATAAACAGCGGTGCAGCCAGAATGGTCACAAACGGGATACAGCCCATGACCACGGCGGCGATGGCGCTATCCACATACTGTTGGCCCCAGGCGACCATGATGAAGGGGATGGTGGCATCCAGCAGGGCGATCAGCATATAGGTGCGCCACGGGGTGTGCTCACTCTTGAGCCGCATGAACAGGCAGAGCAGACCCAGGGTCAGGCTGCCGCACAGGGCACGACCGGCAGCCACCAGAATGGGGGGCAACTCGGCAACGGCCTGGTGCATGAAAATGAATTGGGAACCCCACAGCAGGCCAATGGCCAGCAATAACAGATAGCTACGCATTTGAATCTCCGATGTATTAAGCCAGCGCATTCTAGGCAATCTGTTACTATGGTAAAAATGAATTGTTGGCATTTAACTATGGCAAATATCGATGGATAGCTCGCTCGCCCGTCTCGACCTCAACCTGCTCGCCGTATTCGACATGCTGATGCAGGAACGCAATGTCACCCGTGCCGCCGAACGGCTGCATCTCTCCCAATCCACCGTCAGTCACGCCTTGGGGCGGCTGCGGGTGGCGCTGGATGACCCGCTGTTCGTGATGAGTCGGCGCGAGATGATGCCGACCGAGCGAGCCAAGGCGCTGGCCGGTCCGGTACGGCAGGCGCTGGCGATGCTGGAGCAGGGATTGCGGCAGGCCAAGGGGTTTGATCCAGCCACTGCGCGGCGGATTTTCCGCATCGCCACCCCGGGTTCGGTAGAGCACGGACTGGTACCGGTGCTGGTGGAGCGGCTCCATCGGCAGGCCCCTCACTGTCGGCTGGAGGTGTGCGAGCTGGCCGACAGCAACTACGAGCGGGAGCTGGAGAAGGGGGAGCTGGATCTGGTGATCGGTTTCGCCGGGGCGAATCACCTCTCACCCCGCTTGTGGCGGGAGGAGTGGTTCAACAACCCGCTGGTCTGCCTGTCGCCGCTCGGCAGCGAATTGCCCGATGTGCTGACTCCGGTCGAGCTGGTGAGCCGTCCCCACATCCACACCTCCAGCTGGGGTCACAGTCAGGCGATGGTGGAGCTCTGGCTGGCCCGCTTCGGGGTGGAGCGGGAGCTGGGCGTGCGGTTGCCGAGCTTTATGGCGGTGCCGCCACTGATGGCGACCGGCCGCTATCTGGTGGTGGTGCCCGAGATGATCGGGCGCCACTTCTGCCGCTACTACCCGCTGCGGATGCACCAGCTCGACCCCGCAATCCCCATCGTCTACCTGATGGCGGGGCACCCGCTCACCGCCCACGACGAGGCGATAGGCTGGTTCAAGAGCTTGTTGCACCAGTTGGTGTTCGACCTCTACGGCGACGATGCGCTCGGGACCCCCGCTCAGCGGATGTTGGCGAAGTAATCCAGCCCCATGGCGCTTTTCACCTCCGCCAATACCTCATCGGTGATGATGCGAGCCTGCTCGGTGCCTTGATAGAGCAGCTCCAGCAGCATCTTCTTGTCGGCGATGGCCGCGGCACGGCGCTCCCGCATCGGGGCGAGCAGGGTCTGCAGGCAGTCGTTGAGCACCTGTTTGCAGCGCATGTCCCCCAGTCCACCGCGTCGGTAGTGCGCCTTCATCTCGGCGACCAGCGCCTTGTCGGGGTGAAAGGCATCGAGATAAGCGAACACCGTATTTCCCTCCACCTGACCCGGATCGCTCACCTTGAGGTGGTTGGGGTCGGTATACATGGCGAACACCGCCTGTTTGACCTCTTCCGCCGACATGCCGAGCTCGATTGTGTTGCCGAGGGATTTGGACATCTTGGCCTTGCCGTCGATGCCGGGCAGGCGGCCGGTGTCGCTCAGGATCGGTTGGCATTCGGTCAACACCTCTTTGCCTACCAGAGAGTTGAAGCGGCGGACGATCTCGTTGGTCTGCTCCAGCATCGGCAGCTGATCTTCCCCAACCGGCACGTGGCTGGCGCGAAAGGCGGTGATGTCGGCGGCCTGACTCACCGGATAGACCAGAAAACCGGCCGGCAGCGTGCGTTCGAACCCTTTTTGCTGGATCTCCGCCTTGACGGTGGGGTTGCGCTCCAGCCGGGCGACGCTGACCAGATTGAGGTAGTAGCAGGTGAGCTCGGCGAGGGCGGGCAGGGCGCTCTGCAGACAGAAGGTGGTCTTGGCCGGGTCGAGGCCGACTGCCAGATAATCTGCCATTACCTCCAGTACGTTGTCGGTCACCTTGGTCGGGTTGTGGCCGTTGTCGGTCAGCGCCTGCAGATCGGCGATCATCACGAATTGACGGTAGTGGTGCTGGGCTTCGACGCGCTGGCGCAGGGAGCCGACATAGTGGCCGATGTGCAGTTTGCCGGTGGGACGATCGCCAGTCAGGATAACGGGGTCGTGCATGTCACTCTCTCCAGTTGGGTGAGCCGGGAGGCGACAAAGGGATAAAAACAGTTGACCGCCTCTCGGCGGTCACGGTGTTTTCTTTGGGAAATTTACAATAGAAACGCGGTGCCGCCTGTTTAGGAGCAGCACCACCAGTAGTTGTGATTGAATGCGGTCATATTCATAGCAAATCACACTACGCCGGTTTCATTACTTCTGCAAGGGGACGACTAGCAGATCGCAGGGCACTGTATTCATCAGCTGACGGGCGCTGGAGGTGAGCAGGCTCCAGAAGCTCTGGCGATGGCCGCACACCAGCAGGTCGATCTCGTACTCCTTGACTGCCTGATTGACCCGCTCGCTCAGATCGCCGCAGATCACCAGCTTCTTCTCGATGGGATAGTCCACCGAGGCCAGAAATGCCTCCAGCTTCTCTTTCGCTTCGGCGATCACCTGATCCTGCACGTTGTCGATGTCGATATCGATCATCTCGGTGTAGAGATCCTTGAGGTCCACATCGACATGGATAACCGACAGCTTGGCGCCGTTGGAGCGGGCTCTGTCCACCGCCTTGTCGATCACCTTGCGGTTGTCTTCAGAGAGGTCGATCGCGGCCAGAATATGCTTGTAATAGGTTGTTCCACTCATGGGGGTTCTCCTTACCGATCCTTCAGTCCACTATACCAATCTCTGCTGAAACTAAAATGGTGCCTCAGGCACAGTTTTGGGATTTAAATGAGTTTAATGACGTGTGACACAGGGTCAGCCACTCAGTTATTAACCACTATTTGCCTATAAATTAAACAATAGTTTGACGCCGGTCACACCCCCCGGCTTGCCGATCAGGGGGGAGAGGCATAGGATGGGCCCGTGCTTCGCAATGAACACAAAACAACAAAAAGCATCTGAATACCGCTTTGGGGAGCCACGTGCTCCCTTTTGTTTTTCTGCCTCATTTCCTGCTGCTTTTCTGACTGATAGCGATCCGGCATCAAGTTAATCTCCTTCGATTTGGTTATGCTGTAGCCAGTTTCTTTGGAGGCCTTCCCATGATCATTCATCCCCAGATTCAAGGTTGTGTTGCCCGCAACTGTCATCCCATCGGCTGTCGCGCCGCCGTGCAGCAGCAGATCGAACGCATCAAGGCTGCTGGCCCGTTCAACGGCCCCAAGCGGGTGCTGGTGCTGGGGGCCTCCTCCGGGTTTGGACTGGCGTCGCGCATTGCACTCGCCTTTGGTGCCGGTGCCGACACCATCGGTATCTCCTTCGAGCGCGGCCCTTCCGACAAAGGGCTCGGCAGCGCCGGTTGGTACAACAACATCTGGTTTCGCAAGGAGGCGGAGCAGGAGGGGCGTATCGCCATCAACCTGATTGGCGATGCCTTCTCCGACGGGATGCGCCAACAGGCCATCGACACCATCCGCCAGCAGCTGGGGCAGGTGGATCTGGTGATCTATTCGCTCGCAAGCGGCATCCGGGTGCTGCCCGATGGCACGCAGGTGCGTTCGGTGCTCAAGACCACCGGCCAGCCGTTCAGCGGTTGGGGATTGGATCTGGAACGCGATACCTTGGTGCAGCAGTCGCTGGCGCCCGCCACGCCGGAGGAGATCCGCGACACCGTCACTGTGATGGGCGGCGAGGATTGGCAGCTCTGGATGCAGGCGTTGCAGCAGGCGGATTGTCTCGCCCCCGGTGCGCAAACCGTGGCCTACTCCTACATCGGCCCCGAATCCACCTATCTCCTCTATCGGGATGGCACCATCGGTTATGCCAAGGAGCATCTGCACGCCACCGCCGAGACCATCAACCTGCAACTGGCCGAGATTGGCGGCCATGCCTGGGTGTCGGTCTGCAAGGCGCTGGTAACCAAGGCGAGCGCCTATATTCCTGTGCTGCCGGTTTATCTGGGCCTGCTGATGGGGGTAATGAAGGAGCGCGGTGTGCACGAAGGCTGCATCGAGCAGATGCAGCGACTGTTTGCCGCCAAGATGTACGGGGCCAATGGGGTGGTGGCCGATGGTAACCGGCTGATCCGGATGGATGACCACGAGCTCGACCCGGCCATTCAGGCCGCCGTCTCGGCGCTCTGGCCCAAGGTGACGCCGGACAATTTCCACGCGCTGGGGGACTTTGCAGGGCTGCGGCAGGACTTCATGCAGCTCAACGGCTTCGAGCTGCCGGGCGTCGATTATGCTGCGCCGGTGGATGTCGCCTCCCTTGGGGAGCTGACCCCCTGAGCTGAAAGAAACGGGATCTCCCTCTCGTTGGCGGGTTGATTCGCGGCGGGAGTGTGGCGACAATCGATACCAAATCACTGAGGAGAAACAAGATGCTGGCCCAAGCCATGATCGAGAAGTTGAACGAGCAGATTAACCTGGAGTTCTACTCCTCCAATCTCTATCTGCAGATGAGCGCCTGGTGCGAAGACAAGGGCTTTGAAGGGGCGGCGACCTTCCTGCGCCAGCACGCGGTCGAGGAGCGCCAGCACATGGAGCGTCTGTTCACCTACGTGAGCGAGACCGGCGCCATGCCCAAGCTGGGTGCCATCGATGCCCCTCCCCACGAGTTCAAGTCGCTGGGTGACGTGTTCCGTACCACCCTGGAGCACGAGTACCACATCACCAAGTGCATCAATGGTCTGGCTCACGTAGCCTTCACTACCCAGGACTACTCCACCTTCAATTTCCTGCAGTGGTATGTGGCCGAGCAGCATGAAGAGGAGAAGCTGTTCAAGAGCATCGTCGACCGTCTGGGTCTGGTGGGTGAAGATGGCAAGGGCCTCTACTTCATCGACAAGGAGCTGGCCGAACTGGCCAAGGGCGCCCCTGCCAGCATCATGGACAGCAACGCCTGATAGTCGTGGACACTTAGTGTTCAGCCAGTACAATAACGGCCCTTTTAAGGGCCGTTGTTTATTCTGGTGGGCAGTCACCGTTGTGATGTCAGCCAGAGGCAATCTCGGTTCTGGCCAGGTGCCGTTTCTATTTTGATAAGTGAGTGATGATGAAGCAGGTCGATGTGGTGGTGATCGGGGCCGGTGCGGCCGGATTGATGTGTGCGGCGCAGGCGGGCTACCGTGGCCGCTCCGTGCTGGTGCTCGATAACGCCAAGAAGCCGGGCCGCAAGATCCTCATTAGTGGCGGTGGTCGCTGCAACTTCACCAACCATCAGGCGGGCGCTCACGCCTACCTGTCGGAGAATCCCCACTTCAGCAAGTCGGCGCTGGCTCGCTATACCCAGCAGGACTTCATCGATCTGGTGGATCGCCACGGGGTCAACTATCACGAGCGCACCTTGGGGCAGCTGTTCTGTCTCGAGAGTGCCAAGGAGATCGTCGATGTGCTGCTCACTGAGTGCGACTGGGCCGGGGTGACCCTGCAGTTCCAGACCGAGATCCTCACCGTCAGCAAGCAGGACGAAGGCTTTGTGTTGACGACCAGCAAGGGTGAGATCGGCTGTCACTCGCTGGTGGTGGCGACCGGCGGTCTCTCCATGCCCAAGCTGGGTGCGACCCCTTATGGCTTCAAGCTGGCGGAGCAGTTCGGCCTCAACGTGCTGCCGACCCGCGCCGGTCTGGTGCCCTTTACCCTCCATCAGGCGGAGAAAGAGGCGTTTGCCGATCTGGCGGGCATCAGCCTGCCGGTAGCGGTCACCGCCGAGGATGGCACTCGCTTCAAGGAGGCGATGCTGTTTACCCATCGCGGCCTCTCCGGCCCCGTCATCCTGCAGATCTCCTCCTACTGGCACGCTGGCGAGAAGATCCACATCAACCTGCTGCCGGAGCTGGATATTCCGGCCGCCCTGCGCGAATGGGCGCAAGCGCACCCCGCGCAGGAGCTGAAAACCGTGCTGGGGCGCGAGCTGCCCAAGCGTTTCGTCGACAAGCTGGTGGAGTTGGGTCAGCTGGTCAGCAAGCCGATGCGCCAGTACAACGAGCGGGAACTTGAAGCGATCGCCAACCTGCTGGGTGACTGGCAGATCCTGCCCAACGGCACTGAGGGGTATCGCACCGCAGAAGTGACCTTGGGTGGCGTCGATACCAACGAGCTCTCCTCCAAGACCATGGAGGCACGCAAGGTGCCCGGCCTATACTTCATCGGCGAAGTGGTGGATGTGACCGGCTGGCTGGGTGGCTACAACTTCCAGTGGGCCTGGTCCTCCGGCTGGGTGGCTGGCCAGTTCTGTTGATAGGAAGAAAAATCTGTGCAGAGATCTTGCCATACCTATTCATGTAAGAACTTTCCTTTTTGTGTGGCTAGCTCTTTTATTGTTCAACTGAGTGCAATGAAATATGCCCCTTATGAAAAAGGGGTATTAGATGATTGCTCGGGTGATAGGGTTGTTATGTATTTTTCAATGGTCATGGGCTGCAGAGTCATTTCAGTTCCAAAGCTATCGGGATGGATTCTTGCGCATGATGCTAATCACACCCAGCGTCCAGGGAGAGCTATTTTTACGGGGTGATGATAAATTGGTGCCATTACAAGGCGGTATAATCGAAGATTTGTTTACCCTGCGTATTCCAGTATCCTGTCAGTTATTAAGTTCGCAACAAACTATCTATTGGTCATCGCCAGGACGGCCACTAATCAAGGGTCAGGTGCCGGCACAGTCGTGCAAGCGTCTCCCTGAGTTGCCATTGAAATTGCCGGTTCGGGTTTTTTCCAAAGGTGGGAAATGCCTGATCGATACTGCGGGTAATACTTTGTGGCATACAGCATCTGAATTGGCAAAGAAAAATCGTGCGTCTGTCTATCAAAATGTTTACGCATTATTTCTTACAAATAAACCCGCCTTTGCGGGGCAAGATATTCATCGGTTACGTGCTCAGGTTCTTCATTGTCCTGATCCAGCATTGTTTGAACATATCGATGCTGAACATGCCCGCCAGCTATTTAAGGAAGGACTACTGTTGCAAAAACAATAAAATCTATAATGAATTGAAAGCCATATTGCGATTGTTTTCGTCATTTTATACTGAATCAGTCTCAGCCTATTGCATAGGCTACCCTCCCTATTGGGCGTTTTTATGCCGATGTTACCACTCTCGCCTATTCAATTAAGTTGTTGTCATGTTGATGACTTTTAAATGAGTTTTTAAACGCATAAAAAGCATAGTATAGTTGCCTTTTATTTAGAGTGGTGCGCAGTTTTGAGATATTTATAACTGTGGTTTTATAAATATACAGAACAAGAATGTGTAGTAATGTTATACTAAGGCAGATGCCATGATTTCATCATGGCATCTGCCTTAATTGTTGTGTTATCTCAGCCTGGCAAAGCCAGGTATTAATTTGGTTAATATATTGGCAGCATCAATTCCAGAGACCGGTAAGAATGATTTTTCCACTCTGATGAACGAGCCCTTCCCAGTCATCACCGCTCACTGTTTTTCTGGTCATATTGTCAGTGAGTGAAAATTGCAGGCCCAGGTCATAGAAGCGGGTATAACCTATACCCCCCTCATCCCATTCTTGTGCTGGTCGTGATTCAATAATCTTTCTGGACCTCAGGTCTATGGGAGGACCATTACACTCTATGGGCGTGGATACCGGCTGGTTACCAGCAGAGCTGAAGATGATGCTGGTAGGCACAGGCACTGCCCGGGAGGATTCGATTTGTCCGTCCGGGTAGAAGGTACACCGACCCTGATGGGGAATACCGACATCTTGCGTGACTTTGACCTCCAGTCGAGCCGCATTGGTATAACCGGTTTCCGACAGCTCGTAGTTAAACACCAGATTGTCCTTGCCCACCTCACCGGTCTGATAAGGCGATGGGTTACCATCGGCCGACTTGATGCTCACTGTCTGTGCTCGCGGTATAAACTCAAAACCGCCCTTAAATGGTATGCGTAAACCGTCCAAAGGCGAGTTAGTATATGAAGTGATAAGTTGGGCTATGTTATCTATATTTAATTTTTTGTCATTTGCCATGTTTTTTATTAAATTTGAACTTAAAAACATTTTTATCTGTGATGTGCCACGCTGCTGCCTTACTCTTTGAGAGCTTGAATAGTTGCTACCTTGCAAGCCAACCCAGTCCTCATTGGCAAACTTAAAAGCCACTTTATCATAAAGAGTGATCTTGCGAGCAGAAAAGAAAAAAGGAGCTAAGGGCGAACTGCTAGTGCCGTTCCAATCTAGCTGATATGAGGCAACGGTACACGAGATCCCCTTGGCGTAAATAACCGTATCGGCAACACAGGAGCCGCTTCCACCGGGGGCTGGGAGCGGATTGCCATTGCTATCTATCACGATCTCTTCATTGATATCTTTGCTGACAAGCTTGATGTGTCCGACTTTATTGGTGGTTAATTTACGCACGCGCCAGTCGACTGGCCCGGTTTGGGCGGTGCAACGATTGGAGTTGTTCTTATCTTGGTAGATGCAATAGTTGAGGTCACGCACTACCGATGTGCCTACTGGCATATCCCGCAGATACCAGAATGCACTTTGCGATAATTTGCTGAGCAAGCCAACGGTACGACTGCTAGGGTCGCTGAAGCCATAGAAGCCTTTGGAGTCTATCTGAGCGGGCCTCACACGTGTATTCTTGCCGATGCATCCCTGCTTGTTAGAGCCATTACTGTCACACAGCAAACCCACATACGGGAAGGGAATGGGGCCATCCTCCCATACATCTAGTTTGTAGCCATCCAGTAATCTTGATGGCAGAAAAGGAACATCATTGTTAAAGGCCAATACACCATCAGATGTACCGCCCAGATTAGTGATGTTAACATAAGTTATATCAGGGGTATAAGCCAAGAAATCGGGATGGTTCTCTACGCTAAGGATTACAATGTCTGACGCTCGTTCGATATAACGGACCGGGGTGTTGGCCATCACTTGGGAACTACTTAGCAGTAGCGTGAATATTTTTACAAGGTTTTTCATAAATTTCTCGAGGGTGTTTTAAATATTTCAAAGTAGTCATGCTTTGACATGTTTTATTTCAGTCGACAGGCCATGTTTGCAGATGTGGTATTGTTTTTATTGAATACTGCACCGCGAGGCAATAGTATTCATCATGGCATTTTCATTAATTGTTGTGTTATCTCAGCCTGGCAAAGCCAGGCATTAATTTGGTTAATATATTGGTAGCATCAATTCCAGAGACCGGTAAGAATGACTTTTCCACTCTGATGAACGAGCCCTTCCCAGTCATCACCGCTCACCGTCTTTCTGGTCATATTGTCAGTGAGTGAAAATTGCAGGCCCAGGTCATAGAAGCGGGTATAACCTATACCACCCTCATCCCATTCTTGCGCTGGTCGTGATTCAATAATCTTTCTGGACCTCAGGTCTATGGGAGGGCCATTACACTCTATGGGCGTGGATACCGGCTGGTTACCAACAGAGCTGAAGATGATGCTGGTAGGCACAGGCACTGCCCGGGAGGATTCGATTTGTCCGTCCGGGTAGAAGGTACACCGACCCTGATGGGGAATACCGACATCTTGCGTGACTTTGACCTCCAGTCGGGCCGCATTGGTATAACCGGTTTCCGACAGCTCGTAGTTAAACACCAGATTGTCCTTGCCCACCTCACCGGTCTGATAAGGCGATGGGTTACCATCGGCCGACTTGATGCTCACTGTCTGTGCTCGCGGTATAAACTCAAACCCTCCCCTAAAAGGTATGGATAGACCATACAGGTAACCGGTTTGATATGTGGCATACAGTTCCGCGATGTCATCAAAATGTACTTTATTTTGCTTGTACATTCTCTTGAGAAGTGCATTATTGAAAAATACTTTAATCTGTTCTGTCCCGCGTTGGTTGTTAATCCTTAATGAGTTAACTATAGTTTCGCTCCCAGGATAAAGAATCGACCAGATTTGTTGGCCAAATTTGAAGGCTATTAATTCATCGCTACTATATAGGCGTTCTTTGAGAACCCCAGAAAAAAAATACTGCTCTAAGGGTGAATTCGGAACTCCTACCCAGCTTAGGTTGTATGAGGCAATGGTGCATGTGAGCCCATTGCTATTGCCCACCCTGTCAGCAATACAGGCGCCGCTCCCACCGGGGGCAGGAGTAGGGTTGCCATTGCTATCTATCACAATCTCTTCATTGATATCTTTGCTGACAAACTTGATGTGCCCGACCTTATTGGTGGTTAATTTACGCACGCGCCAGTCGACTGAGCCGGGTTGGGCGGTGCAACGGTTGGAATTGTTTGTATCTTGGTAGATGCAATAGTGGAGGTCACGCACTATCGATGTGCCTACCGGCATATCGCGCAGATACCAGAGTGCACTTTGCGATAATCTGCTGCTCAAACCACCGACACGGCTGATACGGTCACTGAGGCCATAAAAGCCTTTGGCGTCTATCTGAGCAGGCCTCGCTCGTGTACTGAAACCGCTGCACCCCTGCTTATAATAGCCATTATTGTCACACAGCAAACTCGCATACGGGAAGGAAATGGGGCCATCCTCCCATACATCCAGTTTGTAACCATCAAGTAAGGCTTGTGGTAAAAAATTATCATTTTTACTGAAACTCAACCCTCCATTGGTCTTGTCCAGATTATAAATATTAACATAGGTGGTATCAGGCGTACGAACGAGCAAATCGGGGTGCCCCTCTACACTTATAACGACCAAATTCGATTCTCTGTCGATATAGCGGACCGGGGTGTTGGCCATCACCTGGTAACTACCCAGCAGTAGCAGCAATATTTTGGAAAAATGTGTCATGAGTTATCCTGATATGTTCAAAATATGTCAACCCAGTCGTGTCTTGAATACTGTTTTCAGTCCGCGACGTTTAGGGATGCATCATCACGAAGAGAAGCGGATGCGCTTATGCGTTAAGCTGGTGAGCATGCTTGACCTATGGTCATAAAACGGCGGTCATACACGATCAGCTTCTGATTGCCGGATTGTGCAATCTTGGTGTTATACCAAGTCTCCCCCGGTAGCAGATATTTGGTATCTGCCGTGCTGTCTGGTTCATTACAGCCTTTTTTGACAATAAACTCAAAGAAGGTGTTGCCTGTGTTGCGAATCGTCCCTTCGCTTTCATCGAGCTCGTAATTGAATTTCTCCTGACGGGGTCGCACCACCAGAATGGATTGCACCTCAATGTTCAGCTCCAGTGTACCTTTGCGATCGACGGGTGGTTTTTTTTCAAGCTGGGCTGCGGGTGATTCGACAAAAAAGACGCGATAGTAGCGCTCCTGATCATCCTTGGTTCCCTTGTAATAGATTTTGACATTTTGCCTCTGCCCTTCGTGCAGTACAAAGCGTTTGGGGGTGTACAGCAGCTCACCGGGCAACATGGCCAATGGGTAGCCTTTGGCTGTGGGGTCGCTTATCTTCTGTGCTTTGACTTCATACACCTTGGGTAAACGGTCATTATTAATAATGGTCCGCGCTATCAAATCACTTGATGGTTCCATGATTGCTGTCATGGCACCTATATCAATGGCTGTGACGGGAAGCCCCCAAACCAGCGAGATCAAACACAAGAAAGTACGATACATATCTATCTCTTCCAATAATAAGTTCTGGTGACCTTCATCATGGCCTGGGGCATTTTGCTATTCACCATCTGTCGAACATTCGATGAGTGACCGGAGCTTTGATTGTCATCAACATTGCCCGGAGTGATACATCCTTCCTTGATAAGGTGCTGCTTGTACCACCTTTATCGGTCTCACAAGCCAGCTGTCCTCGGTTTCGTTTTCAATTAACAGAAAATGATGGCGTCGTGCTTAATCACAATGACCCAATATCCGGTGCAGTCAGCGCAGCGTACAACCATTGCGTCGAGCAAAGAGAGGCCTTCACGGTTAATTCCTTGTCACCATCGCATATGTCGGCAGCCCCTTGCAGGTAATGACCCCTATCCAGGCGGCGCCAGTCTGCTCTTCAAGATCCAACTCCGCTTCACAAAAATCACTGCCGCGGCGGAACATCAACATGGGGTTGGCTTTATCCACATCCAGAGAGAACTCCCCTGCTTCATTGGTGACCGTGCTGCCGATGTGATTATCCAACCTGGCATTGGTCAGCAGGCTGCCATCCTCTGCCTTGATGATGCCAAACACTGTGACCATCTCTTTGATATTGTTGCGTGCATCCAGGGTGGCCACGTTGCCGGGAAACAGGGTGTAACGTTGTTTACCGGTGTTTATTTCATAGCTGTCCATGCTGGTTTTGCTGTTGAGCAGCTCGATTTCATATTCCTGATAGGGTTGCAGGGCCAGGAAGGTTTTCTCACCTTGCAGGGGATAGTCCTGGCCATTGACCTTGGCCAGCATTTGTCCACCACCAGATAACCCGGTATCGATAAGCACGCCAGCGTTGGCCTCGTTCCTGCCTGATGCTGCCAGGTGTTCACCCGCAGTGGCGATCGAGCCCCGTGCGATCAGGTTGCCGTTAAGATCACCCTGACTGCTGCGCGACAGACTGGAGGTGCCGCTAATGACTTGATGCTCGAAGCCCAAGGTACCCGAGAGGGCGGGTGAACCTCGTTCATCACCGTTCAAGACCTTTTGGACGTTGAGAGAAGCCAGGTTGACAACCCCCTCCAACCGCTGCTGGTAGTTGAGGTTGGCAATGCTCTGGCCCTGTTCGTTGCTGCTCATGCCCATGCTGAACAGCTGGCCCAGCGGCAAGCTGTAATCGAGCGTGATGCTCTTGTTGCTGTTGCTACCGATGCGGTCATCATTGCCGCTCTGCACGCTGGCGCGCATCGACAGGTTGCCATAGCGACCGGAATAGAGGTGCTGGTAGTAGTCCAGATAGTTGCGTGTGCTGCCTATCTCTTTGTCATGGGTAGTGCTGAACGAGAGTTGGCCCAGGCCATTCAGCCAGCCGCCAAGGCTCAAACTGAGTCCTGATGAGTAGAGGTGGCTTTCGCTGAGGTTAAGGCGTGAGCCGCTGCTCAGCTTCTCTTGTGAAGCCCAGAGTGACACATTGTCGATCGGTTGTACGCTGATGTTGCTACCTGCTCGCCAGGCGCTATCAGAAGAGGCCATGGCCTGGGCGCCCAGGTTGATGCGTTCATGGGCCTGCCACTGTATCCCGCTTTCAGCAACAACGGCCTGGTTGAAGGCATAGCTGGTACCGGAATAGGTGAGGGCATCCAGGGTGCGAGAGAAAGATACGCCCAACAAGGGAGAGTCACCCTGCTCATCTGAGGTTGATTCCATCCAGCCCCCCCACCACTGCCAGCCCCAACGGCCGACGAACTGGTTGCCCCCTCCCAATTTGGTGACGCGCTGGGTGCTGGTGTCGGTCAAACGTCCATCAACATAGACTTCAACGGTGACGTTATAGACACCACCAGGGAAGGAAGTGGTATCAATACTCTGGTTGCCGATATTGAGGTTCTGCAGCCCAATCAGACGGCCATCCCGATAGATGCGCGCTTCGCCGTTGGCGGGCATAAAGACCTGCACCGGGGTCGTGGATTGGTTGGCGTTCTGCTGGCGAGACTGGGCCTGGTTGCCATAAGAAGCACCATAGATACGTCTGCTGTTCAGGGCTGTGACCATGCCCAATGTTTGCAAATCCCAGGTCGATACCATGCCAGCGGCCAGACGACGATCATCCAGATCCCGCTCGTACATGGCACTGTAAAGTGTGCCGCTTTGCTGTGGCTCGCCCAGGTTGAAGAGAGAACCATCCAGCGTCATGTGATGCGCCCCGTAGCCGAAGGTACTGCCAAGCTGGACAAAGTTGGAGTCGAGATAGCCGTAATCCGTGTTGTTGAAGGAGTAGCCCAAGTTGTAACGATGCACGCTGGTCAGCGCCTCTACACTGGGTGTCAGGCTGGTGCTTGAATCTTGGGTAGCGGCCATCCCAAAGGCATCGCGAGAAACCTCTATATTCAACTGCATGGTGAGCAAATCCAGCTTCATGCTGGCATCGGAATTGACCTCCAGATGACCTTGCTCATCAAAGGTGCGTTGTTCGCTATCGGCAGAGAGGGTCGAGACCAGCGCCTCGTTGAGCTGCGTCTGTTGCTGGCTGGCGCCGAAGTCGATATTCAGCAGTTGCAACTGCTGTTCTCTGAGCACCAGAGTGGCACTGCCAATCGGATCTGAGGTGAGGGTTTCTTTCCCGCTCAGTTCATCCCGATAGTGCAGCAGCACAGGGACTGACAAACCATCGCGCAGTGCACTGGCAAAACTGGCTGGAATGATGACATTGGCAAGGCGCAACGGTGCGATCGATTCTGCGGCTGCGCTGGTGGCAAGCAATAGAGCGGCAACACTGACGGCATATTGTTGAATCCAGGGGCGCATCATTTATCCAAAGTAGTGATTAGTCTGCTGCTTGAGCTGGTCGCTGCAAGGTTACTTGACGGTGGCAAAGTCTTTGCCGAGCCAGAGACCTACGTGACTCTTCTCGTGATTGGTATCAACCCGTTTGAAGACGCGCTGTTTGCCCGGCAAGTCGTAATAGGTCTCTTTGCACTGCTTGCCCGGTTGGTCGCGGCAAACACCATAGGCCACCACCCGATAAGAGGCATTGCCCCGATTGGTGAGCTCGCCATGGCTCAAGAGATAGTCAAAGCGTACCTTGCGTGGGGTCACCACCAGAATGGTGCCGATCTGGGCAGAGGTAGTGGCCATCGCCTGACGACTCTCGTTGCGCTGCTCATCCATGGAGAGCGCCGTATCGCGCCAGGTGATGCGGTAGTAACGCTCCTGGTCATCAGCGGGACCTTTATAGAAGAAACGCACGTTGTTCTTCCCCTTGGCGGGCAACATCATGCGTGCCGGTGAGAGCAGCAATTCACCCTCTACCTCCATCGGAATGTCTACCCCTCCTTCTTCAGGGGATGAGATACGCGAGATATTCACCGTTACCAGTCGAGCCTGGTCACTGTTGTTTTCTATCTCTTTGGCCACTTCGGTTTCATTGCTATCGATAAAGGTCGTGACCGACCCTACGTTGATCGCATTGACCACCGGCAGATAAAACAGGCCTGCCAGCAGAAAGATCGTGAATCGCATGATGGTGTTCCGTAATTAAAAAAGGGGGACCAGATTGGCCCCCCAGTTGGAGTCGGGTGGCGTGTTTAGGCCCAGCTGGCGACAAACTCAACGCTGACCTCACCAGACCAGATACCGTCAGGCAGGGTGGTGAATGGGGCGTTTGTCCCATTGACGGTGGCGCTGTCGATATTGAAGCTGAAGGCGGCCTGAGCACTGGTGCGCTCACCAGCGGTATTGGCGCCCTGTGCAACTGGTGCCAGGTTGCCACCATTGATGCCGGCTGCGGTGTCAATCAGGGTGGTGTAGCCTGTGGAAGCGACCGGCTGGCCCATCCAGAACACACCCACATCGACAGTTGAACCGCCGCTCAGGTGGTTCAGGGTACCGCTCAACTTCTTGGCCTTGAGGGTAAATTCGGTCAGCTCAGCGCCCACCTCGCCGGCATTACCCTGAACGCTAACGTCGAACAGGCCATCGACGGTGTTAAAGCCCTTGATGCCTTCGGCATATTGGAATGCGAGGCTGCCCAGCGGAGTGACGACCAGGTCGCTACTGGTATCTTTCTTGGCTGTGGCTTTCCAGGTTGCAATGGAAGGAGGTGCTTCAACTGCAGCATGGGCAGCAGTTGACGCAAAGCCAGCTAAAACGATGGCGATCAGAGTCTTTTTCATTATAAATCCTCGGTTGTTTTTATATTCTGGTGATTGAATATGCGTTCTCGTGGTCTTGGCTGGTATGCAATGCACTTATTATCGGAATCTCACCGCGACATGCCTGTTTGCCAAGATGGAAAAATATTAATCGGCCATGTTTCGAGATGCGACCAAAAAGCATGTAGGACAATTCCTAAGGTGCATTTAAAAAACAACAACGGGGTTTGTTGTTTTTTTGTTGGTTATTTCGGTGACTGTTGTTGCATCGATGTTTTGGCAGGGATGCTTGAAACAATCTATTACGAAATAGTTATTGCTAGACATAACAATGTGTTAAGTGGTAATCGAAAGTACCTTTGCTTTACCATTCCTTAACGTATAGTTATGTAGGGAATCTTATAAAGGCATTAATTATCAATGATTTAAAAGTAGATCTTTCTCTCCGTTAGCCATGGCCACATTCAGCTATAATCATGATGCATCAGACATTCATGTATTAGCTCCAGCAGTAAATGCCAGATAAGATTCATGATTGATGAGGCGTTCATTAAGCTATTAGAAAGCTTGGCTATGGCTTGATACGCCTTAGGAACTCAAGTAAAGCTAAGAATAGACAGCATTATTTTGGTTTTCAGTTGGAGCCGTCCTGGAGGGAGCATGAGAAAAGTATTGGTTGTGGATGATCATCCAGCAATAAGAGTTGCCATTCGCATATTGTTGCAACAAGAAAATTATATAGTTGCGGGTGAGGTTGATAATGGTGTTGATGCCCTGTCAGTTTTTAAAAAAATCAATCCGGATATTACTATCATTGATATCGGAATTCCAAGTTTGGATGGTATAGAAGTGATTAAAAGAATTAGAATGGAGGGATCGCCTGCTATTATCATTGTTTTCTCCGCGCTCGATAGTCAACATAATATGTTAAGGTGTTTGCAAGCCGGAGCAGATGGTTTTGTCTCAAAATTAGATGATATTATGATGCTTAAAAAGGCTATATTGAAATGCCAGAGTCAGAAAAAAGCTTTTCCAAAAAAAGTTATGCATCATGGGAAATATGCAGAGCTAATTGATGGAGATAATATTTTCAGCACCCTATCAAGTCGAGAAATGACAGTGTTGCGCAACCTCTGCCTTGGCAAGGCAAATAAGGAAATTGCTATAGATATGTTGCTTAGTGAAAAAACCATCAGCACTTATAAAGCACGACTGATGGCAAAGTTAAATGTTTCCAATATTGTGGAGCTAATAGAACTAGCAAAGAGCAAAAGTCTTTTTTGAGTGGACGCCAATGAAAATGAACAGCTTCATTAAATATCTTGCTATTATGCTGGTGATACCTTTTTTTAGCTTTGCATCATCGAAAGACGAATATATTAAAATTCATTCTCGTGAGAAATCGTATAACTATAAAAACACCTTGCCGGCATTTAATGCTGAACAACTAATATGGTTGCGTAAAAAAGAGCAATTGGTATTGGCTGTGCCATTGCCTGATAACCCCCCCTTGGATATTACCATTCGCTCAGAAAACTATGAGGGTGCAACGGCCGATGTACTTGGATTGCTGTCGAAAATTCTTGATATAGATATTTTTGCCAAAAAATACCCTTCACGTGATGCAGCGATCATGGCTGTCAAGATGGGGGAGGCTGACATGATCAGCTCTGCCAATGGGTATGAGATAAATAATGGATTGTTATTAACGGATGTCTATCTTGAAGATCAGCCGGCTCTCTATAAAAACATCAGTGTAAATAATAAAAAGATAAAAAATATTACGGTGGCAGAAGGTTATTTGCCTATGGCTGAAATAATAAAAATATTACCTGGTGTGAAGATAGATATACATGCCTCAAAATACAGTGCGGTAGCTGCGGTTGCCTATGGTGAGGCTGATGCCGTATTGATTGACATGATATCAGGTAACTTTATTGTCAATAAGCTTTATCAGGACAGTGTGCATCTGGTTAGACCACTTTTTGCGCAGACCAATGGTTTTGCATTTGGACTCAAGTCTGATGATGATCTCCTAAGAGATATAGTGAATATTGCTCTCCGTGTCGTCACCACGTTCCATCATGACTCTATTTTGAAAAGATGGAGTGGTGGGGGCCTATCTATCGAATCAAAGCCTGCCATGCTGACGGAAGAGGAATGGCAATGGATCAATAGCAAAGGGGAGCTTAGAATTGCGGTAAATAAAGGGGCACCGCCACTGAGCTTTATCGATGTCAGAGGTAACCTGCATGGCATCTCTCTGGATGTATTACAGGTGATTGGTGCCAAGCTCGGCATTCAGGTCACTCCCGTACCTATCGGCTCTTATCTTGAACAGCTAGAAAGACTGGGGCGCAGAGAGGTTGATGCCATCGTCATTACCCCGACGAAAGCTCGTGAAGACACGCTGCTGTTTAGCCGTGCGTTTATGCTTGATCCCATTGTGATGGTCGTTAAGAAAAATCCACAGCGACCATCTGCCAGCGAGATATTAGAACGTGGCCGCATTGCGCAGATTGAGGGTGCTCGATTGGAATATCCTTATGGGGGCCAGCTATCAGTCAATAAGCCAGTATGGGTGAAAAAACTTACTGACGCGGTGGAATGTGTCTTCTCTGAACGATGTGATATGGCACTGGTGCCACTGCGAGCAGCCAAGTATCTGATTAACTCAGAATATTCAGATAGCTTGATCATTGCTGGTGAGCTTTTTGATTCGATGCCAATAAGAGCATCCTTTGCTGTCAACCAAGATCAGTCAAACCTGATTGGCATCATCAATAAAGTATTGGCCTCCATCCCACCTGATGAGCTGGATATATTGGCATCTCGCTGGCGAGTCAGTGCAAAACATGATGAAATGTCTTTTTATGAGTTTATAGTTATTTATGCTAAGTATATTTTTGCAGCACTGCTGACGCTGGTATTAGCCTTTTTTTGGATACTCTATTTGCGCCGGCAAGTCAAGCTGAGAAAAAAAGCGGAAATAGAGCTGAATGCACAGCTTAACTTTATTGAAGAGTTGGTGGATAGTACTCCCCATCCTATTTATGCTAGGGATGTAACAGGTCGCTTGATACTCTGTAATAGCAGTTATGCGGCATTTTTTGATGTTGAAAAAAGAGACTTAATCGGCTTGACAATAGAAGAATGTGAGCGACGCTGGCCATATATGTCAGTCCTTGGCGATGTTTATCGAGGGACTCTTCAGGATGCAGAGCCCAGAGATGGCGATCATGTATTGCTGCTGACCGATCGAGTTTTAAATATATATCACTGGATACAGGTTTTTCGTGGCCTTTCAGAAGAGGTCGATGGTGTTGTCGGTGGCTGGATAGACATCAGTGAACGAGTCTCTTTGATCGAGAGACTAGATAATGCAAGCCGTGATGCTCAGGCGGCCAGTCGTGCCAAGTCAACCTTTTTAGCCACAATGAGCCATGAGATCAGAACGCCGATGAATGCCATCATTGGTTTGCTTGAGTTGACATTAAGAAAGGATGGCTTGAATACGGAGGACCGTGATGCAATTCGAGTCGCCTATCAAGCGTCGCATGATTTACTAGGGTTGATAGGTGACATACTGGACCTTTCAAAAATTGAATCAGGCAAACTGGAGCTGTCTCCATCACCGCAACAAATCAATGTGCTTAACCAGTCTGTAATCAATGTTTTTTCTGTCGTAGCACGTCAGAAGGGACTGACCTTGAAATTATACGACCAGCATGATGTGGCCGTCATGGTTGACCCTATTAGGTATAAGCAGGTGCTTTCCAACTTAGTGAGTAATGCCATTAAATTTACCCGCCAAGGCGGTGTCGAACTGGCGGTTGATTTACGGCCAGATGGAGAATGGTGTGACATCACCGTAAGTGTCGCTGATACCGGGATCGGGATCAGTAAGGAAGATTTGGAGTATCTGTTTTTGCCCTTTAGTCAGGCTACGCAACCTGCCGATATACAAAAATCTGGCACCGGGTTGGGACTGATGATCAGCCGGACTCTGTGTCAGATGATGGGAGGTGATCTGGAAATAAACAGTGAGCTGGGACTGGGGACAAAGGTAATCGTGTCGCTTCGTTTGCCTCTTGCGGAAACCTTGGCTGTCCGAGAGTGTGGCTCAGAAGAGAGGTTTACTCCGTCATATGACAATGCGGGATACCGTATTCTTGTTATTGACGATCACCCGACAAATCTCTTGCTGGTCAGCCAGCAACTGACATTTTTAGGTCATGAGGTGCTGACGGCCAGCTCAGGTAAATCCGCTCTGCAACTGTTGTCACAGGAGCCTGTTGATATCATCATTAGCGACTTCAATATGCCTGATATAGATGGTTTGGAATTTACCACTTTGCTGCGCCAGCAGGAGCGAGATAATGAAGCCGTGCGTACCGTAGTGATTGGTTTGACTGCAGATGCTCGCCAAGATCAAGTGCAGAGGGCCATGGAGGCTGGGATGGACGATTGTTTGTTCAAGCCCGTGAGTCTCGATGACCTCAAGGCATGCTTGGCTACCCACCACCCAGGGAAAATATTGCTGGCTCCTGAAGATATGGCTACTCGATTCATGCATAAATTGAGCAAGCTTACGGTAGGGAACAGTGAGCTGATGAGCGTATTGATTAATGAGTTTGTCACTGCATCTGAACAAGACATGCAGCATCTTGCTGAAGCCTGTATGCAAGGTCATAGCCAGAAGTTCTTGGCCCAGCTGCATCGTTTGAAAGGGGGGGCCAGGATTCTGGGAGCGGATGAATTGGTTGCCTGCTGTAGCGAATGGGAGCAGTCACCTCGTCTGTCGGTTTGCATGCCCGCAGCATTGAGACAGGTCCGAAATATGTATCAACAGGTAAAGGCTGGGGTCGATTATTGGAATAAAGCACACAAAACGAGAGGGGAGTAACCCCTCTCACTGCGGTCTTAGGCGATTACCAGTAGGCTACTAGCTCATACCCACTTTCGGTTAGCTGCCCAGCAGACTGGGCCGTTTGTTGATATGAAAGATAATATTGTTCCGTTGCTGGGACTGACTGGTACTTTGTAGTGAGCTTTTTGCCATTAAGCATCACAGTGGGGGTATCACTTGCCGTCGACAAGGTGCGAGCTTTAAACGTTAACCCGCTATCGGGAGAGGTTAGCTTGGCTGCCAATACTTGAGCCGCCGGGTTTGTTGTGGAAATGGCTTGTTGCCCCGGATGCAGCAAGCTGACGGAGGATTGGCTGTCTTTGCTGGCTGTTGCTTGCCAGGTCACTGTCTGGCTCAGTGTTTGTGCCTCGACCTGGTTGGCAATCAGCAGGGTGGGGAGTGCAAGCAGCAGGAAGTTCTTTTTCATGATGTGTATCTCCTGTGTGGTGGCCCCGAATGGAGTCAATTTCTCTATCGGCGAGCATTAGAAAAAGCTTAGACCGACCTGGAGTGGCACAATGCGCAGCCTTGTTGTTTTACATGCGGGAGAGGTGCGGGTGTTGCTCGAAAATCAAATGATGTTGTTGGCGGTGTTCGAGCGGGCGGCGCTGATGCTGATGACCCTCTTCTTCCTGACCCGCACCCGGCCGTTCCAGCGGCTGTTCCAGAAGCGGGATCACACCCCGGCGGAGCTGGTGCTGGTAGCCTCCATCTTCTGCCTGTTTGCGGTGTTCAGTACCTATACCGGCATTCCGGTGGAGGGGGCGCTGATCAACGTGCGGATCATCGCCATTATCTCCGGTGGCATCCTGTTCGGCCCCTGGGTCGGCATTCCGGCCGGGGTCATCTCCGGCCTGCACCGCTACCTCATCGACATGGATGGTCACACCTCCATCCCTTGCCTGATTGCCAGCATCATCGCCGGTCTGCTCGCCACCTGGTTGCACCTGCGCTGCCGCAAGTCGCGGCTCTGGCTCTACGGCATTCTGGCGGGGATGCTCTGCGAAGGGCTCACTATGTTGCTGATCTGGCTGCTGACCGAGCCCCACGAAGTCGGGGTCGAGATCGTCAACCATATCGCCTATCCGATGATCGCCGGGGCGCTCTGCATCGGCCTCATCATCAAGCTGGTGCAGGATCTGGATGACGAGAAGGAGCTGATTGCCGCCAAGCAGGCCAAGCTGGCGCTCGATATCGCCAACAAGACGCTGCCTTTCTTCCAGAACATCGATCGCCACTCCCTCAGTCAGGTGTGCGATGTGATCCGGCGCGACATCAGCGCCGATGCGGTGGCCATCACAGATACCCATGACGTGCTGGCCTATGTCGGGGTGGGCAAGGACTATTACGAGCTGGACGAGCACCACGCCATCAGCGGCATGACCCAGCAGGCGGTGCTGCTCGACCAGATCATCATCAACAACGATCTGCGCCAGTATCACCTCTCCGATTTCCACTCGGTCATCATTATTCCGCTGCGGGAAAACGGCTCGGTGAGCGGCACCCTCAAGATCTACTACCGCCGCACCCACAGCATCACCAGCTCCCTGCGGGAGATGGCGGTGGGCCTCTCCCAGCTCATCTCCACCCAGATGGAGGTGTCGCGCATCGAGCAGCTCAAGGAGATGACCCGCAAGGCGGAGTTCACCGCCCTGCAGAGCAAAATCAACCCGCACTTCCTGTTCAATGCCCTCAACGCCATCTCGTCGCTAATCCGCATCCGTCCCCAGCAGGCGCGCCAGCTCATCGCCAATCTGGCGGATTACCTGCGCTACAACCTCAACAAGGGGGATGAACTCATCGACATTCAGGAGGAGCTGCAGCAGGTGCGCGACTACGTGGCCATTGAGCAGGCCCGCTTCGGCGACAAGCTGGAGGTGGTGTTCGAGGTGGACGATGTGCACATTCAGGTGCCGAGCCTGCTGTTGCAGCCGCTGGTGGAAAACGCCATCCTGCACGGCATCCAGCCCCGCAGTGCGCCGGGTCGGGTCACCATCGAGGTAAAACAGCTGGCGGGTGGCATCCGGGTATCGGTACGGGACACCGGTTACGGCATCAGTCAGGCGGTGATCGACGGGGTGGCCGCCGGTCGGGTGGAGAGCCGCAGCATAGGCCTGATGAACGTGCATCAGCGGGTCAAGCTGCTCTATGGCGACGGCCTGCACCTCAAGCGGCTGGAGCCGGGTACCGAGGTGAGTTTCTATCTGCCGGATCAGGAGTCGATGCCATGCTGAGTGCCATCATGGTTGAGGATAAGTGTGTGCCGCGAGAGGTGTTGTCATGCTGAAAGCCATTATTGTCGAAGATGAGTATCTGGCCCGCGAGGAGTTGATCTATCTGGTGAATCAGCACAGCACCATCGAGATAGTGGCGAGTTTTGAGGATGGGCTGGAGGCGTTCAAATACCTGCAGGATCACGAGGTGGATGTGGTGTTTCTGGATATCCAGATCCCCTCCATCGATGGCCTGCTGCTGGCCAAGAACCTGCACAAGTCGAGCCATCCGCCCCACATCGTCTTTGTCACCGCCTACAAGGAGTTTGCGGTGGAGGCGTTCGAGCTGGAGGCGTTCGACTACATCCTCAAGCCCTACAACGAGCCGCGCATCATCAGCCTGCTGCAAAAGCTGGAGCAGGCAGGCAAGTTGCAGGCGGGGCAGGGGAGCGAGCCGGGGGCTGCGCAGAATCGCACCGTCAATCTGGTGAAGGGGGAGCGCATCATCGTCACCCCCTGCGAGCAGATCTACTACGCGGAAGCTGACGAGAAGCTCACCTATGTCTATACCCGCGATGATCGCTACGTGATGACCATGACCATCAGTGAGTTTGTCAGCCGGCTGCCTGCCGAGGGGTTCTTTCGCTGTCACCGCTCCTACTGCGTCAACATCAACAAGATCCGCGAAATCGTCCCCTGGTTTAACAGCACCTATCTCATCCGGCTCCATGATCTGCCGTTCGAGGTGCCGGTCAGTCGCAGCAACATCAAGGCGTTCCGTCAGCTGATGCGGCTCTGATTGTCATTCATTCCCGCCGATCTGCATTTCATGCCTTAATCGATCGGCGTGAGCTGCGTCTTGCCTATAGTGGCCTCAATTTCCTTAAGGCCATCGACCGAGACGCATCATGACCATCGATCTGAATCGCACCCGGTACCTGACACTGATCGGTACCATTATCACCCAGTTCGCACTGGGTTCTGTCTACACCTGGAGCCTGTTCAACGCCCAGCTCTCCGACAAGCTGGACGAGCCGGTAAGTCAGGTCGCTTTCGCTTTCGGCCTGCTCAGCCTGTCGCTGGCAGTCGCCTCCTCCATGGCGGGCAAGCTGCAGGAGCGGTTCGGGGTGCGTAACGTGACCCTGGGCGCTGGCGTGCTGCTCGGCATCGGCTTCTTCCTCACCGCCCACGCCAGCAATCTGGCGATGCTCTACCTCTGCGCGGGCATTCTGGTCGGTTTTGCCGACGGTACCGGTTACCTGATGACCCTCTCCAACTGCGTGAAGTGGTTCCCGGAGCGCAAGGGGCTCATCTCCGCCTGCTCCATCGGTGCCTATGGCCTCGGCAGTCTCGGTTTCAAATACATCAACCTGCTGCTGCTCTCCAGCTCCGGCCTTGAGACCACCTTCCAGCTGTGGGGCTTGATTGCGATGTCCATGGTGCTGGTGGGCGGCATGCTGATGAAGGATGCGCCCAAGCAGGCCGCTTCCGTACAGCAGAGTGAGAGCCGTGACTTCACTCTGGCCGAGGCGATGCGCAAGCCGCAGTACTGGATGCTGGCGCTGATGTTCCTCACCGCCTGCATGAGCGGCCTCTACGTCATCGGCGTGGCCAAGGATATCGGCGAGAAGATGGTGGGTCTGCCTGCTGTAGTCGCCGCCAATGCCGTCGCCATCATCGCCATGGCCAACCTCGGTGGCCGTCTGGTGCTGGGTATCCTCTCCGACAAGATGTCCCGCATCCGGGTTATCACCATTGCCCAGCTGATTACCCTGGCGGGCATGGCGCTGCTGCTGTTCGTGCCGCTCAACGCCAACCTGTTCTTTGTGGCGGTCGCCTGTGTGGCATTCAGCTTCGGTGGCACCATCACCGTCTACCCCTCGCTGGTGAGCGACTTCTTCGGTCTCAACAACCTGACCAAGAACTACGGCGTCATCTATCTGGGCTTTGGTCTGGGCAGCATCATCGGCTCCATCGTAGCCTCCCTGTTTGGCGGCTTTATGGCGACCTTCCACCTGATCCTGGTGTTGCTGGTGGTGGCGCTGGTGCTCTCCCTCACCATCCGCCTGCCGGCACCGGTAGCGGTGGAGCGGGCCTGATAAGCCTCCCTGCCATAGCAAGCAAAAACAGAGACCCGGGCCATGCCCGGGTCTTTGCATTTCCGATGGTCGATCAGCGCGGCGCTAGCCCCAGCAGCTGGCGGGCCTTGCGGCAGGTTTCCTCCACCGTTGACCAGTCGTCACCGGTTACCGTGATATGACCCATCTTGCGGCCGGGGCGGGGTTCGCTCTTGCCGTAGAGGTGCAGATGCAGGCCGGGCAGCGTCAGCAGGGTAGCCCAGTCGGGCGTGCCGTTTTGCCAGAGATCCCCCAGCAGGTTGATTAACAGGGCGGGGCGTACGGCGATCTGCTCCGGTAGCGGCAGATCGCACAGGGCCCGCACCTGCAACTCGAACTGGCTGCATGCGGCGTTGTCGAGGCTGGGGTGACCCGAGTTGTGGGGGCGGGGGGCCAGCTCGTTGACCAGCAGGCGCCCTTCCACCAGAAAGAACTCCACCGTCAGCACCCCGACGTAATCGAGGGCTGCGATCAGCCGCTCGGCTATTGCTTTGGCTTCGCTCTCCAGCACCGGCACATTGGCCGGGGAGCGGGTCTGATCGAGAATGCCACCGCTGTGCCAGTTCTGCACCAGCGGCAGGGCGCTGATGGCGCCGCTCGGGCTGCGGGCCAGGGTAAGGGCAAACTCCCCCTCCAGCGCCAGCCGTTGTTCCAGCACGCAGGGCACGCCACTGGCTGCCAGCGCGCTCGCCAGCTCATCCAGATCGCTCACCTGCCACTGCCCCTTGCCGTCGTACCCTTCGCGGGCCGTCTTGAGAATGGCGGGCAAGAGTTCGCTGGCCTCTGCGGGGATAGGCTCTTCCGGCAGTAGCGCCAGATAGGGTGCGACCCGGATGTTGGCTCCGCGCAGAAAGGCTTTCTCTTCACGGCGATCCTGACAGATGCGCACCGCGCTGGCGCCCGGGCGTACCGGCTTTTGTTTTTCGAGCAGTGCCAGGGTGGCGGCGGGCACATTTTCGAACTCGCAGCTGATGGCCTCGCAGCGGCTGGCCAGTTCGTGCAGGGCTGCGGTGTCGTCATAGGGGGCGACAATATGGTGATCGGCTGCGGCCCCGGCGATGCTGGCCGGATCGGGATCCAGCACCACTACCTTGTAGCCGAGGCGGTGGGCGGCCATCACAAAGTAGCGGCCAAGCTGGCCGCCCCCCAGCATGCCGAGGGTGGCGGGTGGCAGGATCATGTCGGTTCCTCCAGCGTGAGGGCCAGCACCCGGTCGCGCTCGCGGGTGCGGGAGTCGTCGAGCTGCTGCCGGTAGCGGGGGGCGTCGTCGTCTTGTGCGACCGAGAGCAGGGAGACGGCGAACAGAGCGGCGTTGGCCGCTCCCGCTTCGCCGATGGCGAAGGTGGCGACCGGTACCCCCTTGGGCATCTGCACGATGGAGAGTAGCGAGTCCATCCCCTTGAGATGTCGGGAGGGGATGGGCACCCCCAGCACCGGCAATGTGGTCTTGGCGGCGACCATACCCGGCAGGTGAGCGGCGCCACCGGCTCCGGCGATGATGGCGCGCAGGCCGCGCTCGCGGGCACTGGCGGCATACTCGAACAGCAGATCCGGGGTGCGATGGGCCGAGACTACCTGTGCCTCGTAGGGCACGCCGTGCTCCTTGAGGATGCGGGCGGCAGCCTGCAGCACGGGCCAGTCGGAGTCGGAGCCCATTACCAGGCCGATCAGGGGAGGGGTGTTCATCTTTTCTGGTTCCTTGCTGTTAAACGTTTGCTTTTGGTGGGCAAAAAGAGCCGGCAAGCCGGCTCAGAATTTCTCGGGTCGCACGATTTCGACCGGTTGCAGAAAGGCGATCATGGCGTAATCGGGGTAGTAGCGACTCTGCAGGTGGGCCAGCAGCCGCTCCGCCTGCTCCCGGCTGCAGATGGCCTCCAGCCGGATGTTGCCGCTCTCGCTCCAGCTGGCGTTGCGCTCACCATGATCGCCACGACCGCGGGCATCGGTGATGGTGTAGCCGCGCAACCCCTCGCGGGTGAGGGTGCGCAGCAGGGTCGGCTCCAGATTGGCTTCCGTGATGACGGTCAGCAGGGTGCGGGTCTCGGTCTGCATGTGGCTACTCCGTGAAGTGGCGGGCCCAGCTGTGGTAGAGCGGGATCCCCAGCATGATGTTGAACGGGAAGGTGACCCCCAGCACGGCGCTGAGGGACAGCCCCGGGTTGGCCTGGGGCACGGCGATGCGCATGGTGGCCGGCACGGCAATATAGGAGGCGCTGGCCGCCAGGGTGGCCAGCAGGGTCAGGCCGCCGAGAGAGAGGCCCATCAGCTGGCCAGCAGCCAATCCCAGCCCCGCCGAGGCGAGCGGCATCAACAGGGCGAAACCGAGTAGGAACAGGCCGTGGCGGCGCAGATCCTGACACTGACGGGCGACGATGAGGCCCATCTCCAGCAGGAACAGCGCCAGCGCACCCTTGAACAGGTCGACAAACAGCGGTTTGAGCGGGGCAATCCCGTCCGGCCCGGCCAGATAGCCGATGGCCATGCCGCCGAGCAGCAGGGTTACCCCTTTGCCGAGGAAGGTCTCGTGGGCCAGCATGCGCCAGCGGGTCTCGCGGCTGATGCCCCGGGCCAGCACTATGCCCACCAGAATGGCGGGGATCTCCATCACTGCCAGGAAGATGGAGAGCTGGGATTCAAAGCTGATGCCCCGCTCGGTGAGCCAGTTCACCCCGACCGCAAAGGTGGCGACGCTGACCGAACCATAGTGGGCGGCGGTGGCAGCGGCATCGACCCGGTTCATCTTGAGGCGCAGCACGGCAAAGCCGAGCAGGGTCTGCACCACGCCGAGCAGGATCACCAGCGCCAGTTGTGGCAGCAGAGGTTGCAGGGATTGCTGGGCCAGACCGACGCCGCCCTTGAGGCCGATGGCCAGCAGCAGAAAGAGGGAGAGGGTGTCGTAGAGGGCAGGAGGCAGTTTGAGCTCGGAGCGCACCAGACCGGCCAGCAGACCAAACAGAAAGAAGAGTACAACAACGTCCAGCATGATGGTTCGTAGGGCAGTTCAGATAATGGTTGCATGCTAGAGCCCGCAATGTTTCGATAAAATCAGATTCTCGCTGATGGTTGTTCGGTAAAAACTGATAGGGAACGGCATGCTCAACTACAAACAGCTCTACTACTTCTGGCATGTGGCGCGCAGTGGCAGCGTGACGCAGGCCGCCGAACAGCTGCATCTCACGCCGCAGACCATCAGCGGTCAGGTTGCAGAGCTGGAGCAGTCCCTCGGGGTGGCGCTGTTCAACCGGGTGGGGCGGCGTCTGGTGCTGACCGCCGCCGGACGGCAGGCGCAGGAGCAGGCGGGGGCCATTTTCTCGCTCGGTGCCGAGCTGGAGCACACCCTGCGCCACGCCAGTCAGGAGCTGACCATGCAGGTGGGGATCGCCGATTCGGTACCCCGCACTCTGGCGTTCGAGCTGCTGGCCCCCGCCATGGCGCTGGCGACTCCGTTGCGGCTGGTGTGTCACGAGGAGCGGGCCGAGCAGCTGTTCAGCGAACTGGCCCGCCACAAGCTCGACATGGTGCTGATCGATCGCCCGCTCCCTCCCGACAGCGGCGTGCGTGGCTATAACCACGAGCTGGGGCGCAGCCCGCTGGCGCTGTTTGCCAGTCCCGAGTTGGCGGCGCGGGCGCGGGATGGCTTTCCCGCCTCGTTGGAGGGGTTGCCGCTGCTCATCCCCGGAGAGAAATCGGCTACCCACGATCGGCTGCTGGCCTGGTATCGCCAGCAGGGCATTCATCCCCATCTGGTGGGGCAGTTTGATGACTCCACTCTGATGAAGTCGTTCGGCAAGGCGGGGATGGGGATCTTCCCGGCGCCGCTGGCGATGGCTGACGAAATTGGTCGCCTCTACGGGGTGGAGCGAATTGCGACCCTCACCGACGTCACTCTCTCTTACTATCTGGTCTCGGCAGGGCGCCATCTTTCTCATCCCGGGGTACAGGCGGTGATGGAGGGGGCCCAGCAGCGGCTGGCGGCGCTGGTTGGCAATAAATAGAAATCTGGATGGCTATACATCCAGCTTGGCTCTGCCTATAATCCTCCCGCTTTGGCGCATCATGCTTAATAGGGAATCCGGTGAGAATCCGGAGCTGGCGCGCAGCGGTAAGGGGGAACGAAGCGACATCAGGGCACTGCCGTCAGGCGGGAAGCCGTCGCCATAGGCTATCAGCCCCCGAGCCCGAAGACCTGCCAGAGTTCGTATTTCGGGCCGAGAGAAACCGGCCACGAAGTAGATACTTACGCGAACTTAAGGATCTCTCATGTCGAAGAAATTTCTGGCGGCTGCCCTGTTGCCGACGGCGGCGTTTGCCCAGCAGCTGACCATTCCCGTCAATCCCACCATGGTGGTGACCGCTACCCGCGTCGCCCAACCTGCCTCCAGCGTTCTGGCCCCGGTCAATGTGGTGACCCGGGACGAGATCGATCGCCTGCAAGCCCAGACCGTGACCGATGTGGTCAAGACCCTGCCCGGTGTGGAAGTGGTCAGCAATGGTGGCCGAGGCCAGCTCAGCTCGCTGCGGGTGCGTGGTGGCACCTCTTCCCAGACGCTGGTGCTGGTGGATGGGGTACGCAGTGCCTCCCTGACCGCCGGGATGACCGAACTGAACAATCTGCCACTCAATCAGGTCGAGCGGATCGAGTATATCCGCGGCCCGCGCGCCACCATCTACGGCTCCGACGCCATCGGTGGGGTGATCAACATCATTACCCGTCCCGACAAGGGGACAAATCAGCACAAGTTCAATATCGGTGCTGGTTCCCATCAACAGCGTCAGGCCGCTTTCAGTAGTGCCAGCCAGGTAGGTGAGGCGGGTCAGCTCAAGGTGGCTGGCGGTTTTGATGATGAAGAGGGTTACAACGTACACCCCTTGCCCGGCATCAACGATGGTGACCGTCACGGGCATCAGGGCTACAACGCCATGCTGGACTACCAGCAGGCGCTCGGCAGCAATTGGGATCTGTTCGGTACAACCCGCTGGTTCCGCAATGTCGCCCAGTACGACCGCTCTTCTGCGGCTTCCGCCTGGGGGCCTGCCACCCATCAGCGCAACGAGACCTGGACTGAAAACCAGAGCTATCAGCTGGGGTCGCGCTATCACGATGATCGCTATCTGAGTGAGTTGCGTGGCGCCTTCTCCAAACAGGATGCGTACGACTATCAGGACAACAGTGGCCGCGATCAGGCCAATAACCGGACCTACACCCGCCAGTACAGCCTGAACTGGGTCAACAGCTTGAAATTGAACGAGAGCTGGACGCTGGGAGGCGGGGCCGATTGGCAGAGTGATCGACTGGATGATCGCTCCCGCTCCTCCGGCTCCACGTATCCGGCCGACGCCAAAGAGCGTGACAACAACGGCCTCTATGCCCTTGCTCAGTTCGACAACCAGACCTGGCAGGCCGAGCTGAGCGGCCGCAGTGATGACAACGAGCAGTTTGGTCGTCACAACACCTGGCAAACTGGCGCAGGCTGGCGTTTTGTCGAGGATTACCGCCTGAGCGCCCGCTATGGCACCGGTTTCCGCGCCCCCTCCTTTAATGACCTCTACTATCCGGGCTCTGGCAATCCTAACCTGAAGCCGGAAGAGTCGAAGAGCAGCGAGCTGATGCTGGATGGTCAAACTGCGGGTGTCGAGTGGCGAGCCACCGGTTATCGCAATGACTTCGAACAGATGATCCAGTGGGCTCCCAACAGTCAGGGGATGTGGACACCACAAAACGTTGGCAAGGCGCGCATTGAAGGGATCGAGCTGGAAGGGGAGTTCGACACTGGCTGGTTGAGTCATAGGGTCTCTGCCGAGTATAAGTCTCCCAAAGACAAGGTGACCGACAAGCAGTTGCAGCTGATCTCCCGTAAAGGGGCCAAGTGGGTGACTCAGGCGCAGTGGCAGCAGTTTGATGGTTCATTGAGCTGGATCTATCAGGGGGAGCGCTATGGCGATGTGGCCAACACCACCAAACTCGGTGGCTACAGCGTGTGGAATCTGGCGGTCGGCTACAAGGTCACCCCGGCGCTCAAGGTATCTGGCAAGATCAACAACCTGCTGGATAAGGAGTATCAGACTGCAGTGGGGTATCCGGCCGATGAGCGCGCTTACTACGTGACGATGGATTACTCACTCTAAGCCGGACCCGGCCAAGCGGAAAAATCTGGGGCCCTGCTATTGGCAGGGCCTTTTCTATTGGCGGCAGGCGGGAGTATGATCGCCGCCTTGCACCAAAGGGGAGCTCAAGTGGCCAATATTCTCGTGTTTGATTCCGGTATGGGTGGCCTGACCATCTACCGCGAGATCCGCCGCGTTCTGCCGGCACACAACTATTTCTACTGCTTCGATAATGCCAACTTCCCCTATGGTGAATTGAGCGAGCCCGCCCTGATTGCTGCCTGCACCCGCTTGGTGACCACCATGGTGGCCCGTCATCATATCGATCTGGTGGTGATTGCCTGTAATACGGCCAGCACGATAGCGCTGCCAGCCCTGCGTGAGGCACTGGATATTCCTGTGGTGGGGGTGGTGCCAGCCATCAAGCCTGCCGCTGCACAGACTCGCAATGGTTGTATCGGTCTGCTGGCTACGCCAGGCACTGTGAGCCGCGACTATACCCACGAACTGATCGCCCAGTTTGCTCCCGGCAAGCGGGTGCTGCTCAAGGGCACCACCGAGCTGGTCATAGAAGCCGAACACAAGCTGGCGGGCTTGCCGGTCAATATGGCGTTGCTGCGCGAGGTATTGGCCGACTGGCTGGATGGGGAAGAGCAGCCGGATACGCTGGTGCTCGGTTGTACTCACTTCCCGCTACTTAATGAAGAGATTGGGCAACTGATGCCGCAATGCCAGCTTATTGACTCGGGCAGTGCTGTTGCCAAACGGGTGGCCTGGTTGCTGAACAATGGCGGGCATGCCACCGTGCAGCCTGTACATATAGAAGAGGTAATTGCCAGGGCTTACTGTACCCGGCTGGATGGGGAGGCTCAAAAACTGACAGCCCCCTTGCAAGCATGGGGGCTGTCATCACTGGAAGAGGTGAAGTACTGACGAGCGGTTAGGCGTCAGTTTCGCTACCTTCTCTTTCCTCTTTATCACGTTTGTCATTCGCTTCACGCACCTTGAGGGTGCGCTGCTGATACTCTTTATCATTCAAAGCGGCAATCGCTTTGGCGGCATCGGCGGCGGGCATCTCCACGAAACCGAAACCTCTGCGCTTGCCGGTTGCCTTGTCTTTCATCAACCGCACGGAAATGACCTGGCCCTGTTCGGCAAACAATTCGCGCACTGCGATCTCATTGGCGCGATAGGGCAGGTTGCCTACATATAAGGTGCAAGTCTCCTGATTGGCGATCGACTCGGCAACATTAGCCGGGGTTCGCTTCAGGAACAGCGGTACCACGAAACCGCCGATGGCCAGACCTGCTGCAAAAATCACTTCCGCTTTCAAAGAGAACTGCAGGGCCTGGGCAACCAGGTAGCCAACCACTGCCAATACCAGAGCAAGGATTGCGGCCTGCATATATACGGGAAACTTGGATAAATTCATCTTAAAAGACCTTTTGTAAATGAAAGCAAAAAAGGTGCAACACTATATTCACCTCCATGGTAACCAGCTTTCCTGATTGGCGCTACCATGGACCACTCGGGAGAGGTTATCGGCTCCAGTATGGCATTCCCAAGGTCACTGAAGGCGACATAAATGACGCTAAAATGGGAGTGAAATAACCGGGTTGTGGATAACATTGTATATATACACTGAATAAGCTGTTTTTAATTGAATAATTTGAAATTTTCGTGATTATCTTCAAAAAAAGTCTTGTCATCGCAGCGCCGCCCCCTATAATGCGCCCCTACCAGCACGGCGGAACACGCCGGACTGATGAGCCAGCTTCCTAGCGAAGTGGGCGCCGAAAGAAAAGCGAAAACAACTGCTTGACTTTCGAGGTGAGAAGCGTAATATGCGCCTCCTCAACGCGACAAGCGTGACGTTCTTTAACAATTTGAATCAAGCAATCTGTGTGGGCACTCACAGCATCGAGCATCAAAAACAATTTTTGATTTTCAAT
>NZ_JAAKXB010000015.1:0-127879 GCF_029479985.1 Aeromonas sp. A600620
AAATTGTTTTTGATGCTCGATGCTGTGAGTGCCCACACAGATTGCTTGATTCAAATTGTTAAAGAGCGACGCAACAGCGTGTTGCTGCGGGAGTAGAATTCTACTCAACCGCCTTCTCGAGTCAAGCCTTATTTTCAAAGGCTTTTCGAGGTTACCCACTTGGCTTTCTGCGTTGCCGCTTGCCCTGTCGATGGAGGCGCATTATAGGGAACAGATTCTTTCTGGCAAGGCTAAACTGCATGTTTTTTTGATAAAACCGCACAACCGTTCAAACAACAAACAAAAAGCATAAAACTTGAACTGAATCACACATTCTTGAGGCAGATGACCGTCAAGTACCCCTCCCCTTCAACTCATATAAGCCATTTCGGATTGTTGACGTGCTAGCCAAAGCTCCTCCATCTCCAACAAGGTCTGATAGATTTTCTCCGCCTGCTCCGGTCGGCTGAACAGATAGCCCTGTCCATACAAGTGGATATCGGTCAGGGATCGCAGCACATCCAACTGGGCCTGTGTCTCAATCCCTTCACACACCAGACTCTTGCCCAGCATCGACCCCATCCTGCAAATATTGGCGACCAGTTCGGATGCCTCCATTGAGGTGTCAATGCCCTGTATAAAGGAGCGGTCGATCTTCACCTTGCTGACCGGTAACTTTTGCAGATAACTCAAAGATGAATAACCAGTCCCAAAATCGTCTAATGCCAGCAGTACCCCCTGCTGATTGAGATCCTGCATCAGTTGCAGCGAATTCTTCACTTCACGCATGGTGGTATCTTCAGTGACCTCCAAAACCAGACTGCTGGCTGGCAGGTGGTTCTCCATCAATGCCTTGGCCACCAGTTTGAGCAAATTGCGCTGGTACATGCCCGGCGAGATATTCACGCACATCTGCAGGTCGACCATACCCAACTGATGCCACTGATAAAGCTGCTCGCAAGCGGTGTTCAACACCCAGCCGCCCAGACGCTCGGCAAGCTGGAACTCCTCAGCCACCATGATCACTTCGTTTGGCGGAATAAAGCCCAGCTCCGGATGCCGCCAGCGCAGCAGTGCTTCGACAGCTTCACAACGGCCACTCTCGAGATTGACGATGGGTTGGTAATAGAGTTCCAACGCATTGTGTTCCAGCGCCATGATCATGTCCGAGGCCAAATGCTTGCGCCGCGCCGTCTCGTTGAGCAAGGAGTTATCGTAAATCACATAGGGGACATGGGTCTTGCGGCTATGGAACAGAGCCTGTTCCGCACGACTCAATAACTCCTGTGTTTTATCGCTGTCCATCGGATAGAAGGCAATCCCGATCCCCACCTCGAGCCGGAAGGGATAGTTATCATAGACGATATCTTGCTTCAGAACGTGCAGCAGTCGCGCTACCAGCTCCCTGACCTGACGCAGATCGCTGCTACCACGCTGGATAATGGCAAATTGATCGCCACCCAACCGACCACTCCACTCCCCTTCTTCACAGAGCAATCTGATCCGTCTGGCCAATTCACTGAGCAAAAAATCGCCCGCATCATAACCAAACTTGCTGTTGATATCTCTGAAGTCGTTGATATCGACCAATACCAATCCGAAAGGTACCTCCTGAGTGGCACAGAGCTCCATCCGTTCCAGCAATGCCACCCGATTGGAGAGACCCGTCAACGGGTCACGCCTTGCTGCCCTAAAGTGACGTCGAGCTTCATATACAAGAAGCAAGCTAAGGAGTAAAACCGAGATAACCAACCCCGACACCATCAACAGCAGAGCATTACGCAATTGACCAAAATGGCGATCATTCTCTGAGTAGATGTTGATGTTCTTCTGCATAACGGAAGCTAGTGCATAGGATAAAGGCTCCTGCAAGGGGGCTAGGCGCATCATTATTTGCTGGTAGACAGAGTCTCCGCTCTGCAGCTTGGTAATGACAGGCTCTATATCGCGAATGTTGTTTTCAATCAGTTGCACCAAGCGCAAGGTTTTCTGCTTATCCTGCATGCTTTTACGCAACTGACCGCTCAACAGGATGGGGGTTCTGCTCCAAAGAATGTCATAGCGCAACATCAGGTCATTGTGCTCTATTCCACCATAATGGTAGACCTCTACAGCACTGAGGAAACGCCCCAACTCGAGCTGCAGCTGCATCAGCGCCCAGGAGACATCATAGGTATATTTCTCCATCGCTCTGGTCGCATTCTGGAGCTGAACCAGACAATAAAGGGTGCTCCCGGTAAACGACAGAATGGATACATACAGAATGACGAGCAGTGGCCACGCCCTGGTCTTTCCTTTCACCCCGTGCTCCCGTGACTCTTTTATCAGTGTTGAATATCTATCAGGTCCAGCTGCCAAATCATCATGTCGGTATATTCAGAGCGCTTCAGCTCCGGATATTGATCAAGCGGCAACATAAACCAGAGCGGCCCCTTGTCACGGACCCTCATGGCTACCCCGTCATCTTCCCAAGCAAGAATAGGGTTATACTTGGCAACTTTGTCCCAATTGATGCGGATCTGAAAACTGTTCAATGCTGTCAGGGTTATGCTCTTGCCATTAGCCCCCACTGCGGCCAGCACGTCCGCCACCTTGGGCCCTCTGTACTTGTGAGGTTTATCAACCCAAGGGTTGCTGGTGACTATCTCATATTGCGGCAACGCCTGCAGCGTGGCCAAGTCAAAAAGCACTTTGCCGTCCACCTCATCTGGGGATCTGATATTGCCGCTTACTTTCAAGATCACAGGCCCCTTGAGGGCCTCGGCAGCCACAAGCGGCATGGCAATCAATGCAAACAGCAGAGTTATCCATCCAAGCACCTTCATCTTTCCCCCTTACACTTTTCTGCTATCAACAGACTCAGTTTAGCCAGATATAAAAAAACGGCTCGCCTTGAGCGAGCCGTTTGTCAAACAAAGCAAGGGGGGATGATTACATCATGCCCATGCCACCCATGCCGCCCATGTCAGGCATTGCAGGGGTATCTTTCTTCGGCAGTTCGGTGACCATGCACTCGGTGGTGATCATCAGACCGGCGATGGAAGAGGCAAACTGCAGGGCTGAACGGGTTACCTTGGTCGGATCCAGGATACCCATGGCCAGCATGTCACCATACTGTTCGCTGTAAGCGTTGTAACCGAAGTTGCCTTCGCCGTTCTTCACTGCATTGGCAATGACGGAGGCTTCTTCACCGGCGTTGATGACGATTTGACGCAGCGGGGCTTCCATGGCGCGCAGGGCAACCTTGATACCGACGTTCTGGTCTTCGTTGTCACCACGCAGACCAGCCAGTTTGGCTGCAACGCGAACCAACGCAACACCACCACCGGCAACCACACCTTCTTCAACCGCGGCGCGGGTAGCGTGCAGGGCATCTTCAACGCGGGCTTTCTTCTCTTTCATCTCGACTTCGGTGGCTGCGCCAACCTTGATCACGGCAACACCGCCAGCCAGCTTGGCTACGCGCTCTTGCAGCTTCTCACGATCGTAGTCGGAAGAAGTCTCTTCGATCTGCTGACGGATCTGGGCAACACGACCTTCGATCACACCGGCATCACCCACGCCATCGATGATGGTGGTGTTCTCTTTGGTGATGACGATGCGCTTGGCACGACCCAGATCTTCCAGAGTCGCTTTTTCCAGCTCCATGCCAACTTCTTCAGAGATGACGGTACCGCCAGTCAGTACGGCGATATCCTGCAGCATGGCCTTGCGACGGTCACCGAAGCCAGGCGCCTTGACGGCAGCCACTTTCACGATACCGCGCATGGTGTTGACCACCAGAGTCGCCAGGGCTTCGCCTTCCACGTCTTCAGCAACAATCAGCAGCGGCTTGCCAGCTTTGGCAACGCCTTCCAGCACCGGCAGCATTTCGCGGATGTTGGAGACTTTCTTGTCAACCAGCAGGATGAACGGGTCGTCCAGTTCAACGGAACCGGTCTCTTGTTTGTTGATGAAGTAGGGGGACAGGTAGCCGCGGTCGAACTGCATACCTTCAACAACTGCCAGCTCATCTTCCAGACCCTGACCATCTTCAACGGTGATGACGCCATCGCGACCCACTTTGTCCATGGCTTCAGCAATCAGCTTGCCCACTTTCTCGTCGGAGTTGGCGGAGATGGTGCCCACCTGAGCGATGGCATTGCTGTCAGCACACGGCTGGGACAGCGCCTGCAGCTCGGCAACCGCAGCCACAACGGCCTTGTCGATACCGCGCTTCAGATCCATCGGGTTCATACCGGCGGCAACGGCTTTCAGACCTTCGTTGACGATAGCCTGAGCCAGAACGGTTGCAGTAGTGGTACCGTCACCGGCGGCATCGTTCGCCTTGGAAGCCACTTCCTTGACCATCTGGGCGCCCATGTTCTGGAACTTGTCTTCCAGCTCAATTTCGCGCGCAACAGAAACACCATCTTTAGTGATGGTCGGGGCGCCGAAGGACTTGTCCAGCACCACGTTGCGGCCTTTCGGGCCCAGAGTCACCTTGACGGCATCAGCCAGGATGTTGACACCTTCCAGCATCTTGATGCGAGCTTCGTTACCAAACTTGACGTCTTTAGCAGCCATTTTCTTCAATCCTTTCTATCAATTCGGGGAAAATCGGGGATAGATTACTCTTCGACAATCGCCAGGATGTCAGTCTCGGACAGGATCAGGACGTCCTGACCATCCAGCTTCTCGGTCTTCACGCCGTAGCCTTCGTTGAAGATCACCTTGTCACCAACCTTCACGGCCAGCGCTTTCACATCGCCATTATCCAGGATGCGACCAGTCCCCACGGCAAGCACTTCACCACGGGTGGACTTCTGGGCCGCAGTACCAGTCAAGACGATACCGCCGGCAGATTTGGCTTCAGCTTCGATGCGCTTGATGATGACGCGGTCGTGCAGTGGACGAATTTTCATCGATAACTCTCCCAAAATGAGTCTCATTGTTGCTTTGAGGAATGGCCGTTCCAGGCCAAATTAGATATGTCCCTGATGTGGGGCAGAGTTGCTAACCCTTCAAGGGCAAATACAAAAAAAATTTTTTCACGTACTATAAACATCTTCGATGGTTCAGCCATGTCCACACCCTGGAGCAAGGTCGGTTCAAGCCGCCCGTTTTCCATGCCAGAACCTTCAAAGCCAGCTGTAGAGACGAGCCCTTGACCCGCACCAACCCCATGTTGACAGCCCCTATTCCGGTCGTACTGCGCCAGATGACGGGCCCCATGATCTTCGGCATCATCGCCATTCTGGCCTTCAATCTGGTCGATACCTTTTTTATCGGTATGCTGGGCACCGAAGCTCTGGCAGCCATCAGTTTTACCTTTCCTGTCACTTTTGTGGTTACCTCGCTGGCGATGGGATTGGGCGCCGGATTGTCAGCGGTGATCGGTCATACTCTGGGGCAGGGCAAACACGATGAGGCGGCCCATCTCGCCACCGACAGCCTGTTTCTGGCGGTGATCATGGTGGCCCTGCTATCCGCGGGGGGGGCTCTCACCATCAAGCCTCTGTTTACTCTGTTGGGGGCCAGTGCCGAGCTTATCTCTCTCATCCATGACTACATGCTGATCTGGTATCTCACCGTCCCCATGCTGGTGCTGCCCATGGTGGGCAATGCCGCTATCCGGGCAACCGGCGATACCAAAACCCCCAGCCTGGTGATGGCCATAGCCGGGCTGGTCAACGGGGTACTGGATCCTCTGTTGATCTTCGGTATCGGCCCCTTTCCCGAATGGGGGATCCGCGGGGCAGCCATCGCCACCTCTATCTCCTGGTTGATGGCGATGCTGGTCAGCCTCTATATCCTGCGTCATCGGGAGGGCTTGCTGCTGTGGCGCCTCTCGCCTCGGGCTCGGTTGCTGACCCACTGGCGGGCGCTGCTCCATGTTGCCGTCCCCGCCTCTTTTACCAATATGCTCAACCCTCTGGCCAATGCAGTGCTGATGACGATCTTTGCGGGCCTGGGTACCGAGGTGGTAGCCGCTTACGGCGCCGCATCGCGGGTCGAGGCGCTGCTGCTGATCGTGATGATGGCCCTTGCCTCCGTACTGGCCCCTTTCATCTCGCAAAACTGCGGCGCCGGCAATCCGGCCCGGGCCAAAGCCGCACTTCAGAGCTGCCTGCGCTTTGCCCTGCTGTTCCAGCTCGCCATCTATGGCCTGACCTGGCTGCTCGCCCCGCTGATCGCCAATCTGTTCAGCGATCATCCGCAGGTCATTCGCCTGATTATTCTCTATCTGCATCTGGTGCCGATCGGTTACGGCTTTCAGGGCATGGTGATGCTGCTGGCCTCGGCGCTAAATGGCGTGCGAGCATCCAGTATTTCGTTCTTGTTCAACGGATTGCGACTGTTTGGTTTTCTGTTGCCAGGAGCCTGGCTGGGGGCAAAGCTGGGGGGAGAACAGGGGATATATCTAGGAATACTGCTGGCCAATCTGGCGGCGGGCACCCTCGCGTGGTGGTATGCCCGACACCGCTTCGAGGCGCTGTGCCATCAGGGCAAACCCTGATTCAGTCACTCGCCTCGGGTTTTCGTCTCGTCGATTACTCTTTACGCTCACTCTTTGCGCTCAAATTCGCCTTCGATGGTGGTGCCGCCCTGCTTGGCGTTCCCCAGATGATCATCGGACGGTGCGTTGCCAAACGGCGATTGAGTACGCTGGAAACCGCCCATCTGCATCCGGAACTGGCTGCTGCCGATCAGCTTGTCAGCCAGTTTGTTGCGCAGCCAGGGTTGCAGCAACAGCACACCGAAAATGTCGGTCACGAAACCCGGGATAATCAGCAGCAGGCCCGCCAACGCCAGCATCATGCCCCCCATCACCTCGCGGCCCGGCATCTCGCCCATCTGCATCTTTTGCTGGGCGCTGAACAGGGTCTTGATCCCTTCACTTCGCACCAGCGAGGAGCCCAATACCGCGGTCAGTATGAGCAAGCCGACAGTCGGCAGCGCCCCGATTACCGAGCCGACCTCGATCATCACGGTGAGCTCCAGCACAACCAGACCCACCAACAACAAAAACAACTTGCCCATATCCACTCCAGCACCGGTAAATTGAGAAAAAGTGGCGCCCATCCAACGATGGTCAGAGGCGATTTTGCCGCCCCGTCATCACCACTTTCTGCCCTGAATAAATGGGGGCCGTCCCCCCTTTTTCAAGTTGGTCAACTGACTCCTACGTCATCAGCAATCTAAAAAACCAGCAAAAAGTCACAAAAATATATAAAAATCATCATGATAAAAACTTCATAACATATGTGTACTTTCCTCAAAGTAATTTGAAAATGTCGCAAATTTAGTGATCCACCTCTAATAACCGATACCTCAATTGGAGTAGTATATTGATTAGTTTTTCGGGAGGTCACTCTCCCTACCGCCCCACTCGATGTGTGGTGCTTCAGGATGAGCTGTGCGCAAGGAACTCGCGACCACTCGGTGAGGATTTTTCCATTTATCTGATTTCTGAGGCATTACAATGAGCGACATCAAGAACGTCCGCATTGAAGAAGACCTGCTGGGCACCAAAGAAGTTTCCAATGATCTCTACTACGGTGTGCACACCCTGCGCGCTGTCGAGAACTTCAAGATCAGCTCTCAGAAGATTTCTGACGTTCCGGAATTCGTCCGCGGTATGGTGCTGACCAAGAAGGCCGCTGCGCTGGCAAACGGTGAACTGGGTACCATACGTCCTGAAATTGCTGACAAGATCGTAGAAGCCTGCGACCTGATGCTGAACACAGGCAAATGCTTCGACCAGTTCCCGGTCGACGTTTACCAGGGAGGTGCCGGCACCTCCGTCAACATGAACACTAACGAAGTACTGGCCAACATCGCCTTGGAAATCATGGGTCTGGAGAAAGGCCGTTACGACGTCATCAACCCGAACGACCACGTCAACAAGTGCCAGTCCACCAACGATGCTTACCCGACCGGTTTCCGCGTTGCTGTGGTCAACAGCACTGACGTGACTCTGCATGCTCTGGAAGCACTGATCGCCGCTTTTGATGCCAAAGCAGAAGAATTCAAGAAGATCCTGAAGATGGGCCGTACCCAACTGCAAGATGCGGTTCCGATGACCCTGGGTCAGGAGTTCCACGCATTCGCCGTGACCCTGCGTGAAGAGATCAAGTCCATCAAGCGTTGCCAGGAGCTGCTGCTGGAAGTGAACCTGGGCGCGACCGCCATCGGTACCGGTCTGAACACTCCGCCCGAGTACTCTGCACTGGCCATCAAGCGTCTGGCCGAGATCACCGGTCGTGCCTATGTGCCGGCAGAAGATCTGATCGAAGCGACCTCCGACTGTGGCGCCTACGTCATGCTGCACGGCGCCATCAAGCGTCTGGCCATGAAGCTGTCCAAGATCTGTAATGACCTGCGTCTGCTCTCCTCCGGCCCGCGCACCGCACTGAAAGAGATCAACCTGCCGGAAATGCAGGCGGGCTCCTCCATCATGCCGGCCAAGGTCAACCCGGTTATCCCGGAAGTGGTCAACCAATCCTGCTTCAAGGTATTCGGTAACGACATCACCATCACCTTCGCCGCCGAAGCCGGTCAGCTGCAGCTGAACGTCATGGAGCCGGTGATTGGTCAGGCGATGTTCGAATCACTGAGCCTGATGGAAAAAGCCTGTATTTCCCTGCGCGAGAAGTGCGTGGAAGGTATCACCGCCAACCCGGAAATCTGCATGAATCACGTGCTGAACTCCATCGGTATCGTGACCTACCTGAACCCCTTCATCGGCCACCACGAAGGGGATATCGTCGGCAAGATCTGTGCCCAGACCGGCAAGAACGTCCGCGAAGTCGTTCTTGAGCGCGGCCTGCTGAGCGCCGAGCAGCTGGACGAAATTCTCTCCATCGAGAACCTAATGAACCCGCAATACAAAGCCAAGCGTTTCACCCGCGAAGCTGCCGTATAAGCGAGTGTGGGCCGGGATCTTCCCGGCCCATAAAGTCAGTTCCCGATTGGTCTTTATCCCCAGCCCGATCGGGAATTGGCTTTTTGCCAAATAAAAACCAAAAACTAAAAAATGGAGTTATCGCTATGATTGGAATCGAGTTACTTGTCGTGCTCGCCGCTATCTATCTGGGGGCCCGGATAGGCAGCATCGGCATCGGCTTTGCCGGTGGTCTGGGGGTACTGGTATTGACGTGGGGTCTGGGCATGCCCATCCCGAGCGATCAACTGGTCAGCTACATCCCCTGGGATGTGATCATGATCATCGCGTCCGTCATCTGTGCCATCGCCTGTATGCAACTGGCTGGCGGGATGGACTATCTGGTCTTCCTGGCAGAAAAAGCGCTGCGCAAGAACCCCAAATACATCACCTTCGCCGCCCCGGTGGTCACCTATCTGATGACCATGCTGGCCGGTACCGGTCATACCGCCTTCTCCACCCTGCCGGTGATCGCGGAAGTGGCCAAAGAGCAGGGGATCCGTCCGTCCCGTCCGCTCTCCATCGCAGTTGTCGCCTCCCAGATCGCCATCACAGCTTCCCCGATCTCTGCCGCTGTGGTTGCCTTCTCCGGTATGCTCGAGCCGTTTGGTGTTGACTACCTGACCCTGCTGGCCATCTGCATCCCCTCTACCTTCCTGGCCTGTATCCTGGGCGCCTTCATTGCCAACATGATGGGCAAGCCGCTGGAGCAGGACGAAGTCTATCTGGAGCGCAAAGCCAAGGGTCTGATCAAACTGCGTGGTACTACCAAGCTCGAGATCAAACCGTACGCCAAGCTGTCGGTCTGGATCTTCATCGCAGCCATCGTTGCTGTCATGGCTTATGCCACTGCCATCTCCGGTAAAGTGGGCCTGATCACCAACCCGCCGATCCCCCGTGACGGCGCCATCATGGGCATCATGCTGGCCGCGGCCACCATCATGACCCTGGTGTGCAAACTGGACGCCACCCAGGTCACCAACATGCCGACCTTCAAGTCCGGTATGTCCGCCTGTATCTGCGTACTGGGTGTGGCCTGGCTGGGTAACGTCTTCGTTAAAGGCAACATGGACACCATCCAGCTGATCGCTGGCGACCTGCTGAACCAGTACTCCTGGCTGCTGGCCGTGGTGCTGTTCTTTGCCGCCATGCTGCTCTATTCACAAGGCGCCACCACCAAGGCCCTGATGCCTGCCGCACTGGCACTGGGTGTCAGCCCGCTGACTGCGATTGCCTCTTTCGCAGCCGTGAGCGCCCTGTTTGTACTGCCAACCTACCCGACCCTGCTGGCCGCGGTAGAGATGGACGACACCGGCTCCACCCGTATCGGTAAGGCGGTCTTCAATCACCCCTTCTTCGTACCGGGCACCGCCACCATCGCCATCGCCGTGGCGCTGGGCTTCTTCTTCGGCGGCATCCTGCTGTAACCCTATCGCCTGCCGATTACCAAACAAAAATCCCCGCCAGTTGGCGGGGATTTTTTTATCTCTTTACTCTGTACTTTGCAGTCTGCCAGCACGAGACCTGACCTCTTATACGGATGGCTCAACCACGGCGACAGCAGACACCACAACAGCGTGCCAGCGGCGCTATAACCACCGCTGCCGGATTGCAGGAGCAATAGGCCACCATGGTACTCACCACCACGCCAGAAGGCGGGATCCGTCGGATCAGACCGGATCCAAGGTATCCAGCGGCCAACGCGGCACGGCTTTGACCGCCAGCGGCTCAAACACGCCCGCTTTCAGGCGCTGCATACCGGCATAGGCAATCATGGCGCCGTTATCGGTGCAATATTCAGTGCGTGGATAGAACACCTCGCCCTTGAGGCTCTCCATCAGCTCCGCCAGCTGGGCACGCAGATGACGGTTGGCACTGACGCCACCGGCCACCACCAGGCGCGTGAGGCCGGTCTCTTTCAAGGCGCGACGGCACTTGATGGCCAGGGTATCGACCACCGCATCTTCAAACGCACGGGCGATATCGGCGCGGGTCTGCTCATCATCACCATTGGCGGCGATAGTGTTGGCGGTGAAGGTCTTCAGGCCGGAGAAGCTCATGTCGAGCCCGGGACGATCTGTCATCGGACGAGGGAAGTGGAAGCGCCCGGTAGTGCCCTTCTCGGCCAGACGGGAGAGCAGCGGACCACCTGGATAGTCCAGCCCCATCAGCTTGGCGGTCTTGTCGAACGCTTCGCCAGCAGCATCATCGATGGATTCCCCCAACAGCTGATAGCTGCCGATGCCGTCAACCCGTACCAGCATGGAGTGACCACCGGAGACCAGCAGCGCCACGAAGGGGAACTCGGGAGCTTTCTCTTCCAGCATGGGGGCCAGCAGGTGACCTTCCATATGGTGGACGGCGATAGCAGGCTTGTTCCATGCCATCGCCAGCGAACGACCAATAGTGGCGCCCACCAGAATGGCGCCAACCAGACCCGGCCCCGCAGTATACGCGATACCGTCGATGTCATCCTTGCCCAGTCCCGCCTCTTGCAATGCGGCCTGGATCAACGGGATCGTCTTGCGAACATGATCCCGGCTGGCGAGCTCGGGGACAACGCCACCGTAGTCCGCATGCAGCTTGACTTGGCTGTATAACTGATGGGAAAGGATCCCTTTTTGATCGTCGAAGATCGCGATCCCGGTTTCGTCACAGGATGTCTCTATGCCCAATACACGCATTGCTAAAAAATTTCACTGCTAAAATGAGACGGCTATGGTAACCTTCGCGGGTTTTTTAAACCAGAGCGATCTCTGCGGGTTTACTTTCATTCCCTGTCCAGAGTATAATTTCGCACCATTTTAAGACATGCTGATCGATTGAAGGTCAGCTAACAATTTATCACTGAGGTGAAAGGCACATGCCAGTAATCAAAGTCCGTGAAAATGAGCCGTTTGACGTTGCTCTGCGTCGTTTCAAGCGTTCTTGCGAAAAAGCCGGTATCCTGTCCGAAGTTCGTAGCCGTGAGTTCTACGAGAAGCCGACTACCATTCGTAAGCGCGCCAAAGCGTCTGCTGTCAAGCGTCACGCCAAGAAGCTGTCTCGCGAAAACGCACGTCGTATCCGCCTGTACTAATCGGGAGATATTGCCGTGTCTCTGAAGGATCAACTCAAGGATCAGCAAAAACTCGCCATGCTTGCCAAAGATAAGGCACGTCTGGGAGCGATCCGCTTGTTGATGGCAGAAATCAAGCAACGTGAAGTCGATACCCGTATCGAGCTGAATGATGAGGATATCCTCGCTGTCGTGACCAAAATGGTCAAACAGCGCCGCGATTCCATCAGCCAATTTGAAGCTGCCGGTCGCCAGGATCTCGCCGACAAAGAGTCCGCCGAGATCGTTGTGTTGCAGGAATTCCTGCCGCAACAGCTGACCGCAGATGAAATTGCTGCCCTGATCGAGCAAGCCATCACTGAAAGTGGTGCTGCCGTCATGGCTGATATGGGCAAGGTCATGGCTGTCTTGAAGCCGAAAATTCAGGGGCGTGCCGATGTCGGCGCCGTCAGTGCTCAGGTGAAAACCCGCTTGGCGTAACAGGCAACTCTCTTGTTTGGTCGAAGAAGCCGTGCTTCCCTTGGAATGCGCGGCTTTTTTATTTTCTCCGCAATGAAACAGGACGGTTATGGCAGGCAGGATCCCCCAATCCTTTATCGACGATCTGCTCGTACGCACAGACATAGTCGAGCTGATCGACTCGCGAGTGCGGCTGAAAAAAGCCGGTAAGAATTACCAGGCTTGCTGCCCTTTTCATAACGAAAAAAGCCCCTCTTTTACGGTCAGCCAGGAGAAGCAGTTCTACCACTGTTTCGGTTGTGGCGCCCACGGCAATGCCATCGGCTTTGTCATGGAGTACGACGGTCTCGAATTTCCCGATGCCATCGAAGAGCTCGCCAGCATGCAAGGCATGCAGGTACCTCGCGAGCAGAGCATCGGCGGCTCGGCCAATAGCCAGGCCGCCGTCAGCAAGGATCTGTTCGAGCTGATGAACCAGATCGCCCGCTTCTACGAGAGCAATCTCAAGAGCGCTCCCCATGCGGTGGAGTACCTCAAAGGCCGCGGTCTGACTGGCGAAGTGGTCAAGCGCTTCAACATCGGTTATGCCCCAAGTGACTGGGATCAGGTACGCCGCCGCTTCGGCGCCAGCCGGGATCACGAGCAGTTGCTTATCTCGGGCGGCATGCTGATCACCCGTGACAATGGCCCGGGGAGTTATGATCGTTTCCGCGATCGCATCATGTTCCCGATCCGTGACAAGCGTGGCCGGGTCATCGGTTTCGGCGGCCGGGTGCTGGGTGATGGCACCCCCAAATACCTGAACTCGCCGGAGACCCCCATCTTCCATAAAGGGCGGGAGCTGTTCGGTCTCTACGAAGTAAAGCAGGCACACAAGGATCCACGCCGGATCCTGGTGGTGGAAGGCTATATGGATGTGGTGGCACTCGGTCAGTACGACATCGACTATGCGGTGGCGGCGCTGGGTACTGCAACGACCAGCGACCATATCCACACCCTGTTTCGCACCACCGCCGAGGTAGTCTGCTGCTACGACGGTGACAACGCCGGTCGTGAAGCCGCCTGGCGCGCGCTGGATAATGCCCTCCCTCATCTGCAGGATGGCCGCGAGCTGAAGTTCGTGTTCCTGCCCGATGGCGAGGATCCCGACTCGCTGGTACGCCAGATCGGCAAGGAGGGTTTTGAAGCCCTGCTCGATGAAGCCCAACCGTTCGCCGACTTCATGTTCGAGCGTCTCGGCCGGGATGCCGCACTTTCGGGTGAGGCAGGCAAGTTCGAAGTGGCCAACAAGGCCGCCGAGCTTATTCGTCGCGTTCCGGAAGGGTTTACCCGCGAAGGGCTGATCACTCGTCTCTCCAGCATGATGCGTTGGGGCGAGAACAAACAGCGCATCGCCGAGCTCTTTGCTCGCAACAGTCAGCCCAAGGCCGAGGTCAACAAACCCAAGGCAGCCAAGCTGACACCACTGCGGCGTGCACTGGCACTGATGGTGCAATATCCGGCAGTAACGGCTGAGCTTCCCCCCATGCCGGAATTGGCCGGACTACGCGTACAGGGCATCAAGTTCCTGCTGCAACTGCACCAGCAAATCCAGGCACAGCCTGGTATCACAACCGGTATCCTGCTGGAACACTGGCGTGGTACCAAGGAAGGAGAGATCCTTGCTCAGCTGGCCATGCACGACCTGTTCGAGGAGATCAAACTCGATCAGGAGCCGGATATTCTGGGAGAATTGCAGGACACCTTCGTCGGCTTCATCAACCAGTTTCTGAAGCAGCGGATCGAAGAATTGCAGGCCAAAGTGGCTCAGGAAGGACTAAGCTCCGAAGAAACCCAAGAGCTGATGATGCTGATAAGAGAGGTGCAAATTGAGAAAAGAAATGAGAGTGGGGCTTGATATTTGAGTGATTAGTCCCAATATGGATAGCGTTGCCCGAATCGACGGGATGAAAAGCAAAATTTTTATAACCGCCTGGCCCCGACAATACTGCGGGCAGGGGTTTCTCATGACCGACGCCGCAACCAGACATAGCATGTCTGGCGGTTTTCTATTAGAATTGGCTATTTGCGCAGCAGCGCACTGTACGCGCAACCTAGCAACACCAACCGGATGAGTTCTATGGAGCAAACCCCGCAGTCTCAGCTTAAACTCCTCGTTGCCAAAGGTAAAGAACAGGGCTACCTGACCTATGCCGAGGTGAACGATCACCTCCCGCAAGACATTGTCGATTCAGACCAGATCGAAGACATCATTCAGATGATCAACGATATGGGCATTCAAGTGGTTGAAAACGCTCCGGATGCCGATGACCTTATCATGGCTGAAGGTGGTACCGCCGATGAGGACGCTGCCGAAGCAGCGGCCCAGGCTCTGGCATCTGTTGAATCTGAGATTGGTCGTACGACCGATCCCGTCCGCATGTACATGCGGGAAATGGGTACCGTCGAACTGCTGACCCGTGAAGGCGAAATCGACATCGCCAAGCGGATCGAAGACGGTATCAACCAGGTACAAAGCTCCGTAGCCGAGTACCCTGAAGCAATTACTTACCTGCTCGAACAGTACGACAAGTACGAAGCCGAGCAGCTGCGTCTCTCTGACATCATCTCTGGCTTTATTGACCCGAACGAAACTGAAGACATGGCGCCTACCGCCACGCATATCGGTTCCGAGCTCGGCGAAGACGATCTGGCCGACGAAGATGAAGAGGACGAAGAAGACGAAGACGAAGATGGCGACAGCTCTGACGACGACGGTGACGGTGGTCCGGATCCGGAAGTCGCTCGCGAGAAGTTCGGCGAACTGCGTGCCCAGTATGAAGTGACCCGTCTCTCCATTCAGAAGAATGGTCGCGCGCACGAAGATACCCAGGCTGCCATCGCCCAGCTGGCCGATGTATTCCGTCAATTCCGCCTGATGCCCAAGCAGTTCGATCGCCTGGTCAACAACATGCGTGAAATGATGGAGCGCGTCCGCGTGCAGGAACGCATCATCATGAAGCTCTGCGTTGAGCAGGCCAAGATGCCGAAGAAAACCTTCGTCGCGGCCTTCACCAACAACGAGTGTGAAACTGCCTGGTTTGAATACCAGAAGCAGGCTGGCAAAGCCTGGTCTCCCCGTCTGGTTGAAATGGACGAGGATATTCAGCGCGCCATCGGCAAGCTGCAGCAGATTGAAGAAGAGACCGGTCTGTCGATTGCCCAGATCAAGGATATCAACCGTCGTATGAGCATCGGTGAGGCCAAAGCCCGCCGTGCGAAGAAAGAGATGGTTGAGGCCAACTTGCGCCTGGTTATCTCTATCGCCAAGAAGTACACCAACCGCGGTCTGCAGTTCTTGGATCTGATCCAGGAGGGCAACATCGGTTTGATGAAGGCGGTAGACAAGTTTGAATACCGTCGTGGCTACAAGTTCTCGACCTACGCTACCTGGTGGATCCGTCAGGCCATTACCCGCTCCATCGCGGATCAGGCCCGTACCATCCGTATCCCGGTACACATGATCGAGACCATCAACAAGCTCAACCGTATCTCCCGTCAGATGCTGCAGGAGATGGGTCGCGAGCCGAACCCGGAAGAGCTGGCCATGCGCATGGGCATGCCGGAGGACAAGATCCGCAAGGTACTGAAGATCGCCAAAGAGCCTATCTCTATGGAGACGCCCATCGGTGATGATGAAGATTCCCACTTGGGCGACTTTATCGAAGATACCACCCTGGCTCTGCCAGCAGATGCGGCGACCAGCGAAAGCCTGCGCAACGCCACCCGCGAAGTACTGGCTGGCCTGACGGCCCGCGAAGCCAAGGTGCTGCGGATGCGTTTCGGTATCGACATGAACACTGACCACACCCTAGAGGAAGTGGGCAAGCAGTTCGATGTTACCCGTGAGCGTATTCGTCAGATCGAAGCCAAGGCACTGCGCAAACTGCGCCACCCGAGCCGCTCGGAAGTGCTGCGCAGCTTCCTGGACGAATAGTCCTGACCCTGTGTCAAACTGCTCTGCCAAAGCCCTGCCATGCGGGGCTTTGTTTTGTCTGGCATTTACCCTTGCGACCCGCTTTGCACCCTCTATCGACCTGGACAATTAGTCGCCAAGTGGTTGATATGCCTATAGACTGCCCTTTCCTCTTCCCCTATAATCCACGCCGCTAAACGCACAATTTGGCCCCTTAGCTCAGTTGGTCAGAGCAGTCGACTCATAATCGATTGGTCGTGGGTTCAAGTCCCCCAGGGGCCACCAAATTAAGTTCCGAGCAGGAACGAGAAAATACAGAAACCCGCATAGCGTAAGGCTTTGCGGGTTTTTTGTTGTCCGTAATAGTCCGATGGCGTCGTCAGAAACCAGTTAATTTAGTACCATCATTAGTACCACAAGCGTTGTGGTACTCAATTCAGTGGTACTAGGGCCACCAAATTGAAAAAGGCCGCTCATAATGAGCGGCCTTTTTGCATCTGCGGATCGAGCAATGTCCCGTGATAAGCTCGATGAGGTCATAGAAAAGCCCCGCCATGGGCGGGTCTGGGCAGGGTCCGGATCAGGCGCCTCACTCAGAGACAAGGAGCCTAATGCTGAGCCTCAGGTTTGCTCGTTGCTGCCGCTCTGGATGGATGAGCGACGCCCGATGGCAGGCAGCATCCGAGTAACCAGATTGCTGCGCTGGCGCCAGGAGGTGAAGACGATGGCCAGCAGATGCAGACCAATCAGTCCCTGCAGCGCCACCACGCACCACTCATGCCACTCGTCAGCCCCCAGTTCAAATCCCGTCTCGGTATTTTGAAACCAGCCGCTGCCAGCAGTGGCCAGCACAACCAGCCAGAGCGCCCACACGGCCAGCTTGCCGCTACCGTGATGACCCGGAGCCGGAGGCTGCCGCTCACGCATCTCGCGCGCTTGCTGGCGAAAATCCTCACCGCTGGGGATGAGGGCACCAAGGCGGGCGTAGCCACGGGCAAAAGTGAGCCCCCAGAGCAGACGCAAGGAGACCAGCCCAATGGCGCCGTAACCCAGCCACTCGTGCCACTCCTCGCCCGCTTCGTTAACCCAGAGATTGCCGATGCAGACCGCCGCCAAGCCCCAATGGGTCAGGCGAACCAGCGGATCCCAGCGAAAGGGCTCACCCTTTTTGCTTGGCATATTTGTGGTACTCCTTCTTCAGGTCGTTGACCTTGGCCAGATGTTCGCGCGCCTTGGCCTCATCACCCGCCTTGAGTGCGGCCAGGCTGGCGTCCAGCTCGGTCTGTACCTCGTTCATCCCTTCAAGGAATTTCTCTTTCTTGGCAGCCGGCATGTTCTTCTGCTTGGCCACATCCAGCTGGGCCTTCATCTCGTTGATGTGCTTCTCCATGGTGGCTGCATCATCAGCCTTGACGGCCTGCTTGTAGTTGAAGCCAATCTTCTTCATCGGCTGTTCCAGATCACCCGCCACGGCAGGCAGGGTCATCAGGCCAAACATCAGGGGCAGCAGCAGGGGGCGGACGGTTTTCAACATGGGATTTCCTTATATAACGACATGCTCGAATTGTTAGGGGTACTTATGAATCCAAACAAGAATTCATCACCAGCATGATGCCATGACTCATGGTGAAACGTTTGTGAAAAATGCTGTTTTTTGTGGCAAATAGTGACAGATATGCCGCGCTTGTTTGCGCTTGGTAACTGATTGAACGCAGGTGACGCGCAGCATGAGGATGGTTGAAAGCGGTAAACAGGGACAAAAAACCCCGCCGTAGCGGGGTCTGAATCAGCTGGCCAATGGCTTGCGTCAGTTACTCCTGTTCGCGAGCAATGGCGCGCCAGCCGATATCCTTGCGGTAGAAGACGCCATCCCACTTGATGCGGCCAGCGAGCTGATAGGCACGCTGCTGGGCTTCTGCCACAGTGTGGCCGAGGGCGGTGGCGCACAACACGCGGCCGCCAGCGGTCAGGCTGGTATCGCCCTCCAGACGGGTACCGGCATGGAACACCTTCTCACCCGCCACTTCATCCACCGGCAAGCCGCTGATGGGGTGGTTGGTGCTGTAATCGCCGGGATAGCCTCCCGCCGCCAACACCACGCCGATGGCGGCGCGGGGATCATAGATGGCCTCTTTCTGATCCAGCTTGCCTGCGCAAGCGGCCAGGCAGAGCTCCACCAGATCGGATTGCATCCGCAGCATGATGGGCTGGGTCTCGGGATCGCCGAAACGGCAGTTGAACTCGATCACCTTGGGATTGCCTGCACCGTCGATCATCAGACCGGCGTAGAGGAAACCGGTGTAGACGTTGCCTTCGGCCGCCATGCCGCGCACAGTCGGCATGATCACCTGCTCCATCACGCGTCGATGTACCTCGGCGGTCACTACAGGCGCCGGGGAGTAAGCCCCCATACCGCCGGTGTTGAGGCCGGTATCACCGTCGCCAACTCGCTTGTGATCCTGACTGGTGGCCATCGGCAGCACGTGCTCGCCATCGACCATGACGATGAAGCTCGCCTCTTCACCCTCCAGAAACTCCTCAATCACCACCCGGGAGCCCGCTTCGCCAAAGGCGTTGCCGGAGAGCATGTCGCGCACCGCGTCTTCCGCTTCCTGCAAGGTCATGGCGACAATCACCCCCTTGCCCGCCGCCAGACCATCGGCCTTGATGACGATGGGGGCGCCCTTCTCGCGCAGATAAGCGAGTGCAGGCTCCACTTCGGTGAAGTTCTGGTACTCGGCAGTCGGGATGGCGTGACGGGCCAGGAAATCCTTGGTGAAAGCCTTGGAGCCTTCCAGCTGGGCTGCGGCAGCCGTCGGGCCAAAGATCGGCTGACCGGCGGCGCGGAAGGCATCCACCACCCCTTTCACCAGCGGCGCTTCCGGCCCGACGATGGTGAGGCCGACCTGCTTCTCTTTGGCAAAGGCCAGCAGCCCTTCGATATCGGTCGCCTCGATGGCAACGTTCTCGACACCCGGCTCAAGCTGGGTGCCCGCATTGCCCGGCGCCACAAAAACGTGACGTACCAGTGGGGAGTGTTTGGCCTTCCAGGCCAGAGCGTGTTCGCGGCCACCGTTGCCAATGATCAGTACTTTCATCGTATCGCTCGCTTCTATTTGTGGTCACCGGACGGCCACCAGGGCCGTCAGTCAGTGGAAATAGTCAGTTGAAAAGAGACAACAAAAGGGCCGCCATCGGCAGCCCCTGACCCATCAATGACGGAAATGGCGCATGTTGGTGAACACCATGCACATACCGTGTTCGTCGGCGGCATCGATCACCTCCTGATCGCGCATCGAGCCACCCGGCTGGATCACGCAAGAGATACCGGCCTGCGCGGCAGCATCGATACCGTCGCGGAACGGGAAGAAGGCATCGGAAGCCATCACGGAGCCCGCCACGGTCAGCCCTTCGTCCGCCGCCTTGATGCCGGCGATTTTGGCCGAATAAACACGGCTCATCTGGCCTGCGCCGACGCCGATGGTCTGGCCATCTTTGGCGTAGACGATGGCGTTGGATTTGACGAACTTGGCCACTTTCCAACAGAACAGCAGATCCTGCAGCTCAGCCTCGGTCGGCTGACGCTTGCTGACCACTGTCAGGTCGCCCAAAGTCACCATGCCGAGATCCCGCTCCTGTACCAGCAGGCCGCCGTTGACGCGCTTGAGGTCAAAGCCTTGCGCCGGTGCCGTCCACTGACCGCATTCGAGCAGACGCACGTTCTGCTTGGCGGCGACCGCATCGCGGGCCTCCTGGCTGACGGTCGGGGCGATGATCACTTCGACAAACTGGCGGGCAACGATGGCAGCAGCAGTGGCGCCATCCAGCTCGCGGTTGAAGGCGATGATGCCGCCAAAGGCGGAGGTGGGGTCGGTCTGGTAGGCGCGATCGTAGGCACTCAGCAGGTCGCTACCGATGGCCACACCGCAGGGGTTGGCATGCTTGACGATGACGCAGGCCGGCTCGTCGAACTCCTTAACACACTCCAGCGCAGCATCGGTATCGGCGATGTTGTTGTAGGAGAGCGCCTTGCCCTGCAGCTGGATAGCGCTGGAGACAGAACCCGGAGCGGCATGCTCTTCGGCGTAGAAGGCGGCAGCCTGATGGCTGTTTTCGCCGTAACGCATGTCCTGCTTCTTGATGAACTGGCTGTTGAAGGTGCGCGGGAAGCGGGACTCCTCGTCACCCTCCTTGTTGTCACCGTAAGAAGGAACCATGGTGCCGAAGTAGTTGGCGATCATACCGTCGTAGGCAGCAGTGTGCTCGAAGGCGGCGATGGCCAGATCGAAACGGGTCGCCAGTTTCAGGCTGTTGCCGTTGGCATCCATTTCGCGAATAACCCGATCATAGTCGGCAGCTTTGACGACAATAGCGACATCTTTATGGTTTTTGGCGGCAGAGCGCACCATGGTCGGGCCGCCGATGTCGATGTTCTCGACCGCATCCGCCAGGGTGCAGCCCGCTTTGGCCACGGTGGCGGCGAAGGGGTAAAGGTTGACGACAACCATGTCGATGGGGGAGATGGCGTGCTGGGCCATGATGGCGTCATCCTGATCCCGACGGCCGAGGATGCCGCCATGAACCTTGGGATGCAGGGTCTTGACCCGGCCATCCATCATTTCAGGGAAACCCGTGTAGTCGGAGACCTCGGTCACCGGCAGACCCGCCTCGCCAAGCAGCTTGGCGGTACCGCCCGTGGAGAGCAGGGCAACACCACGCTCGTTGAGTGCCTTGGCAAATTCCAGAATGCCAGTTTTGTCAGACACACTCAGCAGTGCACGGCGAATGGGTCGAGCTTGTTCCATCACACTATCGTCCTCAACATAACGGGGACCGTTCCATGGGAGGCGAGGCTCAACACAGAGAGTCCCCAAATAAATGGAAGTGGGGGATTTCGCAAACCACTCTCGCCCCGACATCCGGCAAAAGCGTTTTAAGAAATGCCCGCTTGGTGCGGCGCTCTGTTATGGGCGCGTATTCTACACAAAAAATGTGACCTGTGGTGGATTTTTTGAAACAGCAAAGCCTTATTTGGCGCGGCGTTAAACGTTTTCCACTTGATTTTCTCGAAACGTTTGCACTTTCAGTGTTTTATGGGAAAAAGGGTCGCCAGGAGATGTTTATCTGCCCCTTTTATGCCCTTGGCTGGCAATCCATGGGCAAAGGGGTGATAGTGGATTCCGGTTTTTGTGGCGGCATACATTCAAGGGGAGAGAGAGCATGTATCGGATCGGTGAACTGGCCAAGGCGTGCGGGGTCAAGGCAGATACCCTGCGTTTTTACGAGAAGAACGGGCTTATCTCACCGGGGATCCGCAACGAATCCGGCTACCGCCTCTACAGCGAACAGGACAAGCGGCGGCTGGAGTTTATTATCCGCGCCAAGTCGGTGGGATTCTCGCTGGCCGATATCGGCGAGCTGCTCGACCTCGATACCAACAAGGCCAAAGTCACCTGTCAGGAGGTGAAAGCAGTAGCTGACACCAAGCTGGCCCAGGTGGAGCAGAAGATCATCGAACTGACCCGCTTTCGCGACAATCTGCGCGAGCTCTCCAATATCTGCTGCGGCGGGCCGCGCTCGGCGGAGCACTGCGCCATCCTCGAGACGCTGGAATCTGGTGCCCCGGCCCATCACGAGCATCACAGCCACGACCAGCATGACCCGGTTCACGGCTGACATGGTATGCCTGACTGAGCGTGCCTGGCTCAGTGTGACTGACTCGGCGCGCCCGATGCATTGCTCCTGCGGCGATTTGGTGACAAAATCGCCGCGTTTTTAACCGGTGCCAGTGCATCCGGTTGCCGGGCGCTAGCCTGAACAGGCGCCCGCAGCGAAAACCGCCATCCAGACACAAGCATCAACACACCAAGAGAAAAGAAGAGGAGCCATCATGGCCAAGATCCGGGTCGACCAACCCGCCCTCCCCCGTGAGGAAAATGCGCAAGGGGGCAACTATGCCCATCAGCGCGGCGAGATAAAGGATAACCATCTGCATGCCCTGCTCTCCGATCCCCTGTTTCGCAGCCGGGTCGAGCGCAACAAGAAGGGCAAGGGGAGTTACCAGCGCAAGGCCAAATTCGGCAAGCGGTGGGAGCCCGGCCAACAGCAGATGATCAGCGTCTGCTGCTGAGCGGGTTTCTACCGACCATAAACAATCAGGGCGCCATTGGCGCCCTGATTGTTATCTCGAAACACGGTTCGCCAAAACTGCCTCACGACCTGTTGCGAGAAGCTGTCAGCGAGGTGAAGAGCAGCGCAGGAACCGGAGCGTATAGATATACGTGAGGCTTCCGAGCAGCGCATGAACCTTGATCACGGCTTCGCAGCCAGATCGTGAACCCGTTTTCACTCATCCATAAACAGTTCGAGCAATACGTTGAGATAGCGATGGCCGAGAGAAGTGAGCTGCCAGCTATCCCCCAAATCCTCGATCAGCTCCTTGCGTTGGGCGATGGCGAGCACCGTCTCTACCCTTTCCAGCGGCAAGCCGGTATAGGCCTCGAACTCCGCCTTGGGGGCCGGTTCAAACAGGCGGAAGCGGTTCATAAAGTATTCGAGCGGCAGATCGTCTGCCGTCACCTGCCACTGCTCGTCCAGATAGGGGCGGCTCTTGTCCAGATACCCTTTTGGATGCTTCACCTTGGCGGTGCGCAGGATCTGCTGATTCACGAGATCGGTCACCTTGCCGTGGGCGCCACAGCCGATCCCCAGATAGTCACCAAAGCGCCAGTAGTTGAGGTTGTGATGGCACTGATAGCCCTCTTTGGCGTAAGCCGAGATCTCGTACTGGCGATAACCGCTGGCGGTGAGCATGGCGTGGCCCTGCTCGTAGATGTCCCACAGGGTGTCATCTTCCGGCAGTTTGGGCGGTTTGGAGGCAAATGCTGTGTTCGGCTCTATGGTGAGCTGATACCAGGAGAGGTGCGGCGGGGCGCAGTCGATCGCCTGCTGCAGGTCATAAAGGGCATCATCCAGACTCTGATCCGGCAGACCGTGCATCAGATCCAGATTGAAGGTAGGCAACTTGATGGCATGGGCCAGTGCGGCGGCCTTGCGCGCCTCTTCCGGGCCGTGAATGCGGCCGAGGCGGGTCAGCTTCTCCTGCTGGAAGCTCTGCACCCCGATGGAGATACGGTTGATGCCGGCGCGCTGGAAACCGGCGAACTTGTCCGCCTCCACCGTGCCCGGGTTCGCCTCCATGGTGATCTCGCAATCTGCGGCGAGCGGAATACGGGCCCGCACCCCGTCCAGCAAGGTTTGCATCGCCTCCACCGTCAACAGGCTGGGGGTGCCGCCGCCGATAAAGATCGAGGAGAGCGGCCGCCCCTGGGCCCACTTCAGATCCTGATCCAGATCCTCCAGCAGAGCGGCGACATATTCGAGGTGAGGCAACTCCCCCTTCTGGGCATGGGAGTTGAAGTCACAATAAGGGCACTTCTGGACGCACCAGGGCACATGAATATAGAGAGAGAGCGGCGGCAGTTGCAGCATGGGGCTTCCAATAAAACGGGGGCTCAAGGCCCCCATTGTAGATGACTATGTGTAATTGACCGTGTGTAACCGACAAGGTGGCGAAGTGACTCAGTGCGCCGCAGCCAGCGCCGCTTTGAGCTTGGCCAGCGCCTGACCGCGATGGCTCAGCTGGTTTTTCAGCTCGGCGGGCATCTGGGCGGCGGTGCAGTCGTGATCCGGCACGAAGAATACCGGGTCATAGCCAAAGCCATGTTGACCGCGCGGCTCGTCGATGATCATCCCTTCCCAGCTCGCCTGACAGATGATGGGGGTGGGATCGTCGGCGTGGCGCATATAGACCAGCACACACCAGAAGCGGGCGCTCTTCAGATACTCGGGGGCACCTTTGAGCTCGCCGAGCAGCTTCTCGATGTTGGCCTTGTCGCCGGCACCCACACCGGCAAAGCGGGCGGAGTAGACGCCGGGGCGCCCTTGCAGCAGATCGACTTCCAGACCGGAATCATCGGCCACGGCGGGCAGACCGGTAATGCGGGCGGCGTGGCGGGCCTTGATGATGGCATTCTCGACGAAGGTGGTACCGGTCTCATCGGCATCGGAGACCGCAAACTCGCTCTGTGGGATCACCTGGATCTTCATATCGGCCAACATGGCGGCCAATTCCTTCACCTTTTTCTGGTTACCTGTTGCCAGGACAAGCTTGTTCATCGAGCACCTCCGCAAAAATAATCTGCGCATTCTATGCGGCGCAAGCGTTTAGTAAAAGCGTCAATTACACCCGCTGTGATGGGGTTACGGGGGATTTGCCGCCATCGAATAACCAGCTTTTTAATACATGTTTCCATAATGGAATAACCAAAGTGATTAAATACCATTTCTATTCATTACTGTGAGTCAGTAGACTCGCGCCCCAATTCATTAACCTGGCTGACTAAAGAGGTGACAGATGCCATTGATACTTTTGCTCGTACTACTGGTGCTGTTCAGTCCGCTGGCTATCGACATCTACCTGCCCGCCATTCCGCAGATGGCCGAGCAGCTGGGCGCCGAAGTAACTCTGATGCAGGGCACCATCACCTGGTTCCTGTTCAGCATGGGACTGGGGCAACTGCTTGTTGGCCCGCTGGCCGATCGCTACGGTCGCAAGCCCATCGCGCTGGGCGGCGTGCTGCTCTATGGCCTGAGCGCGCTGGGGGCCGGTTTTGCCGCCAGCCTCGGCGAATTGATGCTGGCGCGGGTGCTGCAGGGCTTTGGCGCCTGCGCTACTTCGGTCGCCGCCTTCTCGGTGGTGCGTGACAGCTATGGCCCGAAAAAGAGCGGCCAGATGATCTCCTACCTCAATGGCGCCATCTGCTTTATTCCGGCGCTGGCGCCCCTGCTCGGTGGCTGGCTCACTGCCAAGGCGGGCTGGTCTGCCAACTTCTGGTTTATGGCCGGTTATGCGCTCATCGTCGGCAGCTGGCTGCTGTGGCGGATGCCGGAGACCCGCCCGGAGGAGACCCGCAGCGAAGGGGCCCTCATCAGCTGGTCTCGCTACAGCCCGGTGCTGCGCTCCCCGAGCTTTTTGTTCAACGCGGCGCTGTGCATGCTGGCGATGGCGGTGATCCTCGCTTATGTCACCGCCGCACCGGTGCAGCTGATGGTAAAACTGGGGCTGGATATGAGCGGCTTTAGCTACTGGTTTACCGCCAACGCCGCGCTCAACATTCTGGCCTGCTTCATGGCGCCGCGCTTTATCGCCAAGGTGGGGCCAAGACGCACCCTGCGCATCGGCCTGCTGGTGTTGATGCTCTCGGCTATCATCCTGACTTTGGCCATGCACATCGAGCATCCGCTGGCGATGATGGGGCCGGTGTTCCTCTCCAGCATCGGCTTTGCCATGATTCTGGGCGCTGCCGCCGGCATGGCGCTGGCACCATTCGGCCACTGCGCCGGTACCGCAGCGGCCCTGCTCGGCCTGTTCCAGATGAGCGGCTCCGGCGCCCTGGTTGGTCTGACCGGCGCCCTGATGCACGACCCGCTCAGCCAGCTGGCACTGCATATGTGGCTACTGCTGCCGCCTCTGGTGATGCTGATGACCCGGCGCGGCCGACGCTTGTGTTTGCAATAAATCCTGTGCTCTGATGGGCACACTCAGGGGGCCATCGGCCCCCTTCTCGTTTGTATCGCCTTTACAACGAATGGCCATCCGGCAGAGAGCCGGCGATGGCAACCCCACTCACTCGATGTCAGCGGAGAACTCCCGATGAGCCACACTCTCAACGCAGCCCTGGTGGGCTATGGCTTTGCAGGCAAGACCTTTCACGCCCCCTTCCTCTCCACCACGCCGGGCTTGTCCCTGAGCTGGATAGTCAGCAGCGATGCTGCCAAGGTGCAGGCCGATCTGCCCGGTTGCCGGGTCGGTTCACTGGAGGAGGTACTGAGCGATGAGACCGTCGATCTGGTGGTGATCGCCACCCCCAACGACACCCACGCTCCCCTCGCCCGCCAGGCGCTACTGGCAGGCAAACATGTGGTGATCGACAAGCCCTTTGCACTGGATCTGGCCGAAGCGCAAGCGCTGGTCGAACTGGCCGAAAAGCAGCAGCGGCTGCTCAGTATCTTCCACAACCGCCGTTGGGACGGGGATTTCCTTACCGTGTGCCGTTTGATTGCCGAAGGGACGCTGGGGCAGATCGTCCAGTTCGAATCCCATTTCGATCGCTATCGCCCCGAAGTGCGCCAGCGCTGGCGCGAAGCAGGTGGCCCGGGTTCCGGCCTCTGGTTCGATCTCGGCCCCCATGTACTGGATCAGGCGCTGCAGCTGTTCGGCCAGCCGGACTGGCTGCAGGCCGATCTGGCCGAGCAACGCCCCGGCGCACTGGCGGACGACTACTTCCATGTGGTGCTGGGTTACGGTGCTCTGCGGGTTATTCTGCATGGCAGCTGTCTGGTCTCGGCCACCATGCCGCGCTTTGTCATTCACGGCAGCCAGGGATCGTTCGTGAAATTCGGTATGGATGTGCAGGAAGATCAGCTCAAGCAGGGCTTGCGGCCACCAGCAGCTGATTGGGGCATGGATAGCGAACCCAGTCAGCTCAGCCGCATTGTCGATGGTCAGTTACAGCAGCAGAGCGTGGTGGGTGAGGCGGGGGATTATGGCGCCTACTATCGCGGTATCTGCGCCGCCATCAAGGGCGAAGGGAGCAACCCGGTGCCAGCAAGTGAAGCGCTGGCGGTGATGGCGCTGCTGGATCTGGCCCGTCAGAGCCACCTTGAGGGAAAACGGCTGCCCTGTCAGAAGCTGTCTGACTAAGGTGCGGGTCATCGGCCGCGCTTGACCAACCTTGACCTTGTCAAACCTCCACAAGATGGCAACAAAGTGGTGTTTTATTGTGCAATTAGCACCATTTAACGGCATCTTGTATTGATATCAGTCGTTGCAGTGGAGCTTTTTATCCACGGCACGAAAAAATGTCATTGTGATATCCGTTTTCATCGGTAACTAATGGGGCTATATTGCGCCCGCCTGCTGCCTCCCGGCTTCTTGTTTCAATACCGGGCAACGGTGGGCGCTGTGATGGTTGCACAGACCATCTCTCCATATTTATTTGAGGGAATGCACATGAACAAAGTACTGGTAGCCGGTATCCTGGGTCTGATGTTGACTGCTTGCGGTCAGAAAGAAGAAAAAGCTGCCGCTCCTGCTGCTGCTCCGGCCGCCGAAGTTGCTGCCACTGTAGAAAAAGCCGCTAGCGAAGCCACCTCTACCGTAGAGAAGGCCACCTCCGAAGCGACTGCAACCGTAGAAAAAGCTGCTACCGAAGCCGCTACCAAGGTTGAAGCTGCAGTGAGCGATGCCAAGGCCAACTAAGCCTGCACCTCATTCGAAGACGGGTCCGAAGGCAACTTCGGGCCCGTTTTTTTATCTGTCGCTCAGGGGGCCGGATTAATCAGCGAGGTGAGGATGTGATCCTCCCAGCGGCCATTGATCATCAGATACGCCCTCGCGAATCCCTCCCGCTCGAAGCCAAGCCGCTCCAGCAGGGCGCCGCTGCGCTGATTGGCTGGCATGTAGCAAGCCATGATGCGATGCAGATCGTGCTCCCGAAACAGGTAGTCGATGGCGGCTGACAGCACCTCTCTCATCACCCCCTGCCCCTGATGCTGCTGGTCGATGGCATAGCCCAGATGACACGCCTTGAAGACCCCCATCAGGATATTGCTGAAGTTGCAAGTGGCGATCACCCGCTCGCCAGCCGGATCGAGGGCCACCAGATTGACGCCGGTGCCGTTGAAAAACTGGCTGTAGCTGTCCTGCAGCCGGGCATGCCAGTAAGAGAGGGTGTAAAAGTGCTCGTCCCGCAGCGGCTCCCAGGGGGCGAGATGGGCGCGGTTGCGCCGGTAGAAGTCGAGCATCATGGGGGCCTGATCCGGCGACAGTATGGTCAGGTGGGTGCGGGCCGTCTTGATATGTGGCAGCGCCATCAGGACTCCCGCTGTCTTAGCCACTCATCGCGCAGCAAGCTGTAGTGGGCGTGATCCACAATCCGGTTGCCCAACCGCTCTGCGCGCCGGGTCACCCCCTCCTGCTGCATCCCGAGCCGCTCACAGACGGCTCTGCTGGGCTCGTTATCGGTGGCGGCGCTGATCTCCACCTTCTCCATCCCCATCTCCTCGAAGGCGTGGTGGATCAGGGCCTGACAGGCCCGGGTGATGATGCCGTTACCCTGCCAGCGCTCCGCCAGCCAGTAACCGATGACCACCTTGCCAAGATCATGATCGATGCTGTTGTAACCTATGACCCCCACCACCTCCCCCTGATACTCGATGGCAGTGGTGAGCCCCTCACCCCGGGCGAACTTCTCGATGGCACTGCGAATGAAGAGGGCGCTGTCGACGGGGCGCTGGAGCAGTGGCGGCCAGGGTAGCCACTGGGAGAGGTACTCCCGGTTGTCATTGCAGAGGGCAAACAGTTCGCTCGCCATATCGGGCTGCAAGAAGAGCAGCGCAAGCTCGTCGTCCAACTGCCATGAAAACATGGGATTCTCCTTTCAAATCAGTGATCAAATCGCGAACCAGCACCCAATGTAGCCAATCGCCACTGGCCGCGCCAGCCACTTTTACGGCCCCCTCCGGCAGGCTTCGCAGAGGGTGACTGCGCACGATCTCTCCTCCCTCAAAAGAGGAGGGTGGGTGTCTGAAACCGGATAATGCTCTCCACATGACGCCGATAAATGCCCCCAAACGGCACTTTGGCAGATCCTGCTACCCCTTTGTGCTGCGCTGTCACTTTTGACAGGGGGCACTTTCCCCCACCGGCACTAGCTTCAAAACGCCCGACCTTCGGTCGGTTTATCAACCTCATCGATTTAAGGAAAGAAGAGATGAATAAAATTTATCTGGCCGTTGCGCTGGCCTGCTGGGGAAGCGCCGCACTGGCGGCGCAAGAGGTAGAGATCAACGTAACGGCAAACGGCATCCGGGCCATGACAGGCCTCAGTGCCGCGAGTGGTACCTTGCAGCTGGAAGATGGCGAGTTTCGTCAGGTGCGGGTGGTCAAGCTGCCCAACGGCCAGCAGCGGATCCGCTACGAGCAGGTCTGGAACGGCATCCCGGTAATGGGTCAGGTGGTGGTGGCTGACAAGAGCCTGAACGGCCAGCTGCAACAGGCCAGCGGGCGCATGCTGCGCCAGATCGATCAGGATGTGGCAAGCCCGGTCGCCACCCTCTCGCCACAGGATGCCGCCAGCAAGGCCAAGGCGGGCAGCAAGGGGAGCAACGAGCAGGTCAAACTCTACGTGATGCAGGATGAAAACGGGCTGGCCCGGCTGGTTTATCAGGTCTCCTTCATCGCTGAAGGTGACAAGCCAAGCCGCCCCTTCGTCATTCTTGATGCCCAGAGCGGTGAGGAGCTCAAACGCTGGGAGGGGATCAACCACAAGGACGCCACCGGCCCGGGGGGCAACATCAAGACCGGCAAATACGTCTACGGTACCGACTTTGGCCCGCTCATCGTCGATGACAACTGCCGGATGACCAGCCCCAACGTCGATACCATCAACCTCAACCACGCCACCTCTGGCGGTGCCATCCACCAGTTCACCTGCCCGGAGAACCGGGTCAAGGAGATCAACGGCGCTTACTCACCCCTCAACGACGCCCACTACTTCGGCAACGTGGTGTTCGACATGTACCGCAACTGGTACAACACGGCGCCCCTCACCTTCAAACTGAAGATGCGGGTTCACTACAGCAAGAATTACGAGAACGCCTTCTGGGATGGCAGCCAGATGACCTTCGGTGACGGCGCCACCACCTTCCACCCGCTGGTGAGCCTCGATGTGGCGGCCCACGAGGTGAGCCACGGCTTTACCGAGCAGAACTCCGGGCTGATCTATTCAGGACAATCCGGCGGCATCAACGAGGCCTTCTCCGATATGGCGGGGGAAGCGGCCGAGTTCTACATGAAGGGGAGCAACGACTGGCTGGTCGGCGCGCAGATATTCAAGGGAAACGGCTCCCTGCGCTACTTCGAGGATCCGACCCGGGATGGCAGATCCATCGGCCATGCGGCGGATTATCGGGAGGGGATGGATGTACACCACAGCTCAGGGGTCTATAACCGCGCTTTCTACCTGCTCGCCACCAGCAGCGGCTGGAACACCCGCAAGGCATTTGAAGTGTTCTTGCTGGCCAACCGCCTCTACTGGGGCGCCAACACCAACTACCAGCAAGGGGCCTGCGGCGTCAGCCGGGCGACCGCCGATCTGGGTTACAGTCAGGCGGATGTAGCACGGGCCTTCCAGACCGTCGGGGTCGATGCCAGCTGCGGAACCACACCGCCACCGAGTGACAACGTGCTGCAAAACGGCGTGCCGGTGAGCAACCTCGCCGCCAGCAAGGGTGGCAAGCTCAACTACACCCTGAACGTACCGGCGGGCACCAGATCGCTGCAGATCAGCAGCAGTGGCGGCACCGGTGATGCCGACCTCTACGTCCGCTTTGGCAGCGCCCCCACCAGCAGCAGTTACGACTGCCGTCCCTACAAGGGGGGCAATAACGAAAGCTGCTCGTTCACCAATCCCAAGGCGGGCACCTGGCATGTGCAGCTGTCAGGGTTTTCCGCGTTCAGTGGCGTGACCCTCAAGGCCAGCTACTGATCCACCCGATGCGGGCCTTGTCCCGCATCGTTCTACTCATTGCGCCACCGTTTCGCCAGCGTGCGGGCGGTGGCCAACACGGTTTCCCGGGCCGGGTTGGGCCGCTTGCCACCGCGCCACGCCATCATCACATCCCAATGCTCTTGCGGCAGATTGCGCACATCGAGCCTGACCAGCCGCCCCACCTCCAGATCCCGCTTGATGGCCAGCTCCGGCATCAAAGTGATAAACCCGTGTTCCAGCGCCAGATCCCGCGCCGCACTGGCGGGCTGCACCGCATGCAGGGGGCTGGCCGCCCGCCGCAGCCGCCGCAACTGCTGGATAAAGACGTCACACCCCGGCCCCCATACCTGAGGCGCCAGCCGCTGGTCGGCAATATCCTCCAGGGTGAGGCCGTGACAACCGGCCAGCGGATGCAATGGCGAGGCGATAGCGATAATGGGGGAGCAGCAGAGCAGCTCCATCTGCAGGCCCGCAACCGGCGGGCGCTTGAGCACAAAGCCGATATCGGCCTCGCCGGTCAGTAGCGACTGCATGATCTCGCCGGAGTGATCCGTGGTACAACGGATTTCGAACGGCTCGTCCACCAGCTCCATCAATAACGAGCCAAACACCACCGAAGTGAGGGATGGCAGGCTGGAGAGACGGATACAAGGCAGCGCAGGCGCCCCCTGCAGTGCCAACCGCCCTTCGCTCAGAGTGGCCAGCGCCGAGCGGGCGGCAGGGAGAAACTCCTCGCAGGCACGGGTCGGCGTCACCCCGCGTCGATGACGCTGAAACAGCGGCGCCCCGAGGCTCTCCTCCAGCTGGGCAATCCGCTGGCTCACCAGCGGCTGTGACCAGCCACGAATGGCCGCCGCCTGACTGAAGCTGCCCAGCTCGGCCACATCCAGCAGCAGTTGCAGATCGTCCAGATCCATAGACATAAATAATCCTGATATGAAATATAGGTAGTTGTCGTCTACCACTATATCTAAACCCTCTCCAGAATGAAGGTATCTGTAAATGAGAGGGCGTTATGGTCGATAGGGCGAGGTTTTGGGGACGCTGGTTTCTGGCGCTGGATACCACACTGGTGATCCTGGGTTTCTTTGTGGTGATGCCGATGATCAGCCTGCGCTTCGTCGACCAGCTCGGCTGGGCGGCCGGTCTGGTGGGGCTGGCCCTCGGCCTGCGCCAGCTGACCCAGCAGGGGCTGGGGATCTTTGGCGGCTCGCTTGCCGACCGCTTCGGCGCCCGCCCGCTCATCGTCACCGGCATGTTGCTGCGCGCCGTCGGCTTTGCCACCCTGGCCTGGGCCGACAGCGGCGCCATGCTGATCTTCTCCTGCTTCCTCTCGGGTCTGGGCGGTTGCCTGTTCGACCCGCCACGGGCGGCACTGGTGATCAAATTTACCCGTCCCCATGAGCGGGGCCGCTTTATCTCCCTGCTGATGATGCTGGAGAGCGCGGGTGCCGTCACCGGTGCCCTGCTCGGCAGCTGGCTGCTGCGCTTTGACTTCACCTACGTCTGCCTGCTGGGCGCTGGGCTCTTCACCCTGGCGGCGCTCTGCAACTGGACCCTGCTGCCCGCCTACCGCCTCTCGGTCAAACCGACTCCTATGCGGGAAGGGTTGGGACAGGTACTGGCTGATCGCGCCTTCTGCCGACTGGTGCTGATCTTAAGCGGCTACTACATGCTGTGGGTACAGGTGATGCTGATTTTCCCCATTCTGGTCAAGCAGCTCTCCGGCACCACCACGGCAGTGGGCTGGATGTACAGCCTGGAAACGGCGCTGTCACTGGCGCTGCTCTACCCTATCGCCCGTTTCAGCGAGCGGCGCTATCGGCTGGAGAGCCGGCTGATGGCGGGTATCCTGCTGATGACGGTGGGGATCGGACTGGTCGCCTTCGTCAGCACCCTCTCCGGCATCTTCGTACTGCTGGCCTGCTTCTATCTGGGGATCATCATCTGCGAACCGGCCCGGGAGACCCTGATGACCCGGCTGGCCAACCCCACAGCCCGCGGCAGCTACATGGGCTTCAGCCGCCTCGGACTGGCGCTGGGGGGCATGACCGGCTATGTGGGCGGCGGCTCCCTCTATGACTTCTCGTTGCAACAGGGACAACCGGCCCTTCCCTGGCTGGTGCTGGGCACCATAGGCGTCGCCACCATGTTGCTGCTCGCCCGCTGCTTCTCCCGCCGCCCGGAGCTGGCCATCAGAGCAGCCGCCTGACGACCGCCCCACCTGCGGCAGCCCAATCAACGGGGCTGCCGCTCACCCCAAATTCTGCAAGCCATCACAGCAAAAGGTTGCGAATTACAACTTTTACGTTATTTTAGTTGTCATGCACAACTAAAAAGGAAACCACGACATGGATCCCCGTCCCCTGCGCGCCCTGTCGCGCGATCTGGTTCGCGAACTCGGCATGCTCTCCCAGCAGTGCGGCAACCTGGCCCTCACACCCATCGAGGCTCACCTGCTGATCGAGCTGGAGAATGCCCCGGCCACCAACCAGCAGCTGGCAGAAAAGCTGCACATTGACAAATCCAACGCCAGCCGTCCGCTGGCCCGCCTCGCCGAGCGGGAGCTTATCAGCTGGCACCCGCACCCATCCGACGGGCGCAGCAAGGAGGCCCGCCTCACTGCCGACGGGCAGGCGATGTTGCTGACGCTGCATCGGGAGATGGACGGGGCGATGGAAGAGATGCTGGCACAGTTGAGCCTGTCCGAGCGGGAGCAGCTGTGGCAAGGGCTGCGGCTCTATCGCAGCGCCCTCTCCCGCGCCCGTCGCCAGCGGGGTTACCAGATCCGCCCCATCACGGCGGCGGACAATGCCCAGATCGCCTTGGTGATCCGCGCCGTATCGGCCGAATATGGTCTCACCGCAGACAAGGGGTATGGCGTCTCGGATCCCAATCTCGACACCCTCTCCCAGAGCTATCAGGGGGAAAAGAGCCGCTATTGGGTTATCGAAGGGCCGGACGGTTCCATCCTCGGCGGTGGCGGTATCGCACCATTGGCGGGAGAAGAGGGAGTCTGCGAGCTGCAGAAGATGTACTTTATGCCCGCCCTGCGCGGACTGGGTCTTGGCAAGCGGCTGGTGTTGCAGGCACTGGACGAGGCGCGTGCGCTTGGTTATCAGCGCTGCTATCTGGAAACGACCGAGGTCTTGCGCGAAGCCACCAGCCTCTATGAATCACTGGGCTTTGAACACCTGCCCGGCCCCCTTGGCTGCACCGGCCACGGGGATTGCGAGATCTGCATGGTGTTAGACCTGGCGCTCTAAAGTGATAGCGGCAAGCAGGAGTCTTCCCTGCTTGCCGCTTCGTTTACTGCGGCAGCGCCACTACCCGGAATCGCTCCAGCACCAGCGTGGCGTGCTCATCAAATTCGCCCCCTTCAGCCTTCATCTCGCGCTCGAAGAATGCCTTGTGCGCCTCGCGCCACCAAGCCAGAGAGCCATCTCCCTCCCCCTCCTCGGCGGCAAACGCAGCATCAATCTCATCGAATCGGCACAAGGTGACCGAGACTATTTCAACCAGCGCCTTGGGCTGACCACTCCAGTCGGTTACCACCAGTAGGTCCCCCTGTTCCGGCATCCGCTCGCCCTTCTCCAGATACCAGTAAGCGAGGCTACAGGTCGCTCGCTTGCGTCCTGCTACCACCAGCGAAGCACAGAGATTGGCATTGTGTTCATCAGCACAGAAGTAGTCCGCCGAGACATGGCGAGCCCGTGCTGCCACCGGCAGGGATAACAGATAACTCTCAGCCAGAGCCGAGCAGGCAGGATTCATCGATTCAACCATCACCTCTCCTTGATACATAAAAAAATCCCGCCATCTGGCGGGATTTGGTAAGCAGTATCAGTGCTCGCGAGTCTGACGGAACTCCACGTCTGGGTGGCGCTCCTGTGCCAGGCGCAGGTTGACCATGGTCGGCGCGATATAGGTGAGGTTGTCACCGCCATCGAGAGCCAGGTTGACCTCGTTCTTGCGCTTGAACTCTTCGAACTTCTTGACGTCGGTCCCTTCCACCCAGCGGGCGGTGGAGACGTTGACCGCCTCGTAGATGGCCTCGACGTTGTACTCGCTCTTGAGGCGCGAAACCACCACGTCAAACTGCAGCACACCGACCGCACCGACGATGAGATCGTTGCTGATCAGCGGACGGAACACCTGCACCGCACCCTCTTCAGAGAGCTGGACCAGCCCCTTGAGCAGCTGCTTCTGCTTGAGCGGGTCGCGCAGGCGGATGCGGCGGAACAGTTCCGGTGCAAAGTTCGGGATACCGGTGAACTTGAGATCTTCACCCTGGGTGAAGGTGTCACCGATCTGGATGGTGCCGTGGTTGTGCAGACCGATAATGTCACCGGCGAAGGCGTCTTCCGCCTGCTCACGGTCACCGGCCATAAAGGTCACGGCGTCGGAGATGTTCACATCCTTGCCGATGCGCACGTGGCGCATCTTCATGCCTTTGCTGTAAGTGCCTGACACGATACGCATAAAGGCGATACGGTCGCGGTGTTTCGGATCCATGTTTGCCTGGATCTTGAACACGAAACCGGAGAACTTCTCCTCGGTCGCCACCACTTCGCGGCTCTCGGCCTTGCGCGGCATGGGAGACGGCGCCCAGTCGGTCAGGCCATCCAGCATGTGGTCAACACCGAAGTTACCCAGTGCGGTACCGAAGAAGACCGGGGTCATCTCGCCAGCGATGAAGGCATCGTGATCGAACTCGGGAGAGGCGCCCTGCACCAGCTCCAGCTCGTCGCGCAGTTGCTGGGCCAGATCTTCGCCGACAGCGGCATCCAGATCCGGGTTGTTCAGCCCCTTGACCACCCGCTTCTCCTGGATGGTGTGGCCCTGACCGCTCTGATAGAGATAGGTCTCATCCTTGTAGAGGTGATAGACACCCTTGAAGGATTTACCGCAGCCGATAGGCCAGGTGATGGGGGCGCACATGATCTTCAGCTCGCGCTCCACCTCGTCCATGACTTCCATTGGATCGCGCACTTCACGGTCCAGCTTGTTCATGAAGGTGAGGATGGGGGTATCACGCAGACGGGTCACTTCCATCAGCTTGCGGGTCCGGTCTTCAACACCCTTGGCGGCATCGATGACCATCAGGCAGCAGTCGACCGCGGTCAGGGTACGGTAGGTATCTTCGGAGAAGTCCTCGTGACCAGGGGTATCGAGCAGGTTGACCAGACAATCGGCATAGGGGAACTGCATCACCGAGGTGGTGATGGAGATACCACGCTGCTTCTCCATCTCCATCCAGTCGGATTTGGCGTGCTGACCCGAGCCACGGCCCTTGACGGTACCGGCGCGCTGAATGGCCTGTCCGAACAGCAGGACTTTCTCGGTGATGGTGGTTTTACCCGCATCCGGGTGCGAAATGATCGCAAAAGTGCGTCTCTTGGAGACTTCACTCAGAAATTCAGCTGACATAATTCAACGTTCTTCTATTGAGCGGTGGCATCAGCCACCGTGGGAATAAATCCGGAATGCCGCTCACGGCACATGTATACGCAACAAAAGCCACGCCAGCTGGCGTGTTGCCAACCTGGTGGAGAGAGGGAGGAGGGTTGCGTTACATGGGTCTTCTCGCCTGAGTCAAAGCAAAATTGCGCGGCATTATACCCGTACGGGTGAAAAATACCCAGTCCGTCAGTTGTCTGTTTCCACCCGGTTGCGCCCAGCCCCCTTGGCGCGGTAGAGAGCAGCATCTGCACGACGGATCAACGCGGCCAGATCCTGATCATCATCGCGCAGGCAAGCACACCCGATGCTGATGGTCACCGGATGAGACAAACCGGGCAACGCCCGTTGACCGATCCTGGAGCAGATCCGTTCCGCCACACGAGACGCCTCCTCCAGCCCCGTCTCCGGCAGCAGCGCCAAAAACTCCTCTCCGCCGGTGCGGCCCAACAGATCCTGCTGCCGCAACTCTCTTGCCACCATTCGGGATACCCACTGCAGTACCCGGTCTCCCTGATGATGCCCCAGCAAATCGTTGATCCGCTTGAAGTGGTCGATATCAAAAAGCAACAGCGAAAAGGGCATTTGCTGTCTGCGGGCCAGCTCAAAATGTTCACGACCATCCACCAGCACCCGACGCCGGTTATCGATACCGGTCAGCTCATCGGTAAAGGCCAACCGATGCATTCGCCGATTGCGCTCAAGCAACCATCTCATCATCAGCAAAACCACGCCCCCGCAGAGCACCATCACCACCAGCAACCAAAAGCGACGCTCCTTGATCCGCGCCAGCTCCTGCTGTTGCAACTGCTGCTCGACCCGCAACCGCTTGTTCTCTTCCGCCTGGCGGGTCAGTTCAAACTGGCCGCGCACCCAGGCTGTACTCTGCTCTCGCTGCATCTGGTCGAGGCGCTGCTCTTGCACCAAATGATCCCGCAAGGCCGCCAGCGCAGCCGGATAGTCCCCTTGCAGCTCGAATGCTTCGCTGCGCACTGCGTAGAGATCCATCAGGTAACGAGTGTGCCCCTCAGCCTTCAGGATCGGTTCAATCTTCGCCAGTGCGCTCAAGGCCGGGACCGGATCCCGCATTTTCACCTGCAGTTTGGCCATTACCAGCTCGAGATGGGCGTGGAGGATAGGATCAACTTCAGGGGTGAGCACGCCTGCTGCCTGCGCCAGCAAGCGTCCGGCCTGCTCCAGGCGCGCCAGACCGAGCAGAGCCTCCGCCAGCATCACTTGACGATCCGCATGTTCAATCCGGTACTCGGGTTGTTGCAAAAAGGCGAGACTACGTTCGAGCTCCTGCTGCGCTTCCTGATAGCGCCCCGTCTCCAGATAGACCAGAGCCAGCTGCTCTCTCATCCTGGCCAAACCGAACCCGTCATGGTTGTGGGCAAAGTGTTCATGCAACCGGTTCAGGGTAGTGAGCGCCTCGGCATAGAGACCCATGCGGCGAAACGCGGCGGCAATCTCGAGCTGCGCCCGGTTATACCAGGTGGTCAATCCCAACCGTTCGTAGATGTCGTGCGCCCTGGTGAGATCCACCAGCCCCTGCCCTGACGCCCCCTGAAACGACAACATGGCTCCCCGGTGGGACAGCGCAAGCGCCTCCAGCTTGAGCACAGCGGCCTCCCCTGCCAACCGCAGCCCCTCATCATAATCCCGACGGGCCTGTGCCACCTCGCCGAGCAGCTGATTGAACCAGCCACGACAGATGAGTAACTCGGCAATGGCTGCGTCATCTCCCCGTTGTTGAGCCAGCACCAGTTGGCTGTCGGCATACGCAATCGCACGGCGAGACGCCTGGATGTCATCGGCAGATTGGGCCCAGCAAGCCAGACGACTGATCCGCATCAGCTGGGACGGTGGATAGTCGCTGCCATCCCGCAGCAAGCGAGCAACGCGCTCCCGCAGCAACTCGATAGGCTGATGGACCTGCTCCATCTCCTCCAGTTCATTTTCCAACTGCTCGGGGGACAAGGGTCTGGCTGCCAGCCCGAATACCGCCAGCAACAGCAGCAAGGCAAGTCGGCTCATAAACACTCCGGATGAATGGGGAAAGAGCAGCAGGCGACCCGATACCGGAAAATCACCCTGTAACAACGGCTGTAAAGGCTACCGCAAGGAGAGAGGACTTGAATGGGTTTCATCTCACATTTTACAGCAATATCATAACGTTGGAATGAGGAGGGGGATACAGAGCGAAAGAGGGGGCTGGCTCCCTCCCGGTAACTAATGATGCTGCCAGCGCCGCAGTAGCCGGCCGCGCAGACCGCAATCGAGCAGCCAGCTGTTGTCAAAGACCCGCAACAGTGCCGGTTTGGCGTGCCGGGACATGGCCACTGCGTGAAAGCGGGTCTGGCGCTGGCGATAGCGGTTCATCTGCTCGAGCAGGGCATGGGGCAGACTCTGAGCGATAAAGTCCGAAATAACCAGCACATCTGCCTTGGCAAAAGCGGGCTCATCGAGTTTGACCAGCGCCTTCTCCAGACAAGGCACCAGATCGGTACCACCGTGAAAGCTCATGGAGAGGAAGCGCTCCGCCTTGTCCAGTCCGGTATCGGCGGTGATCTCAAGGGTCGCCACCTCGGTAGAGAAGAGCATCAGGTAGCAACCGCGCTTCTCATCCATCGCCACCTTGAGCAGCGCAAGAAAGAGTGCCTTGGCACACTCCTCGGGATAGCCCCCCATGGAGCCGGAGGTATCGACACAGACGATAAAGGGGCCCCGCTGCTGCAACTGCTGCCCCCCCTGCTCCGGGGTGCGCAGCATGATGCGCTGGCGCGGCAAGGTGCCGCGTGACTGGTAACTGAGCAGGCGCCGCTCCAGATAGCGGCGGTAGAACTCCAGCTCCAGCTCCGGCAGCCCCAGCATCACCGCCTCGCTTGGCAGTAGCCGCATCAGGTCGCTCGCCTGGTGGATGCCCACCAGGTCGTCCGGCACATCGTCGCTGGGGGCGGGCTCCAGCTCCAGCACCTGAACCGGTGGCACCGGCTGCTCCTGCGCCCGGCGATCCCGCTCGCTGCGCCCGAGAAGAGCGGCAATCTCCGCCAGCAAGGGCTCGCGCTGCAACATACGGGCGTATTGCTTGACCAGCACCAGACTGCGTTTGTGCCAGTGCCCCTGCGCCAGATCCCAAAGACCACCGGCTGAGATCTGGTTCGGATCGAGGGCATCGGCCAGGGTGCGGCTCGCCAGCAGCTGATCTTCAATCTCCTGACGCTGCTTCTCCCGCTCCGCCTCGGCGATCTGCTGCTGCAGTTGCAGCAGGCTCCCCACCAGACTGGCACGCCACTTGTCGATAAAGAGCTGGCGCAGCCCCTCGGTGGGGTGAGCCATCAGCTGGCGAACCAGCGAACGGGCCTCACCGGCAAAGGGGCTGTAGTGATCCAGCGACTCCAGCAGGGCGGGCAGGCGACCAATCAGCTCGGTCATCGGCAACTGCCGGTGCGCCTGATAGAGCAGGTACTCCTGCTCCAGCGCCACCGGCACCGGCTTGTGACGGATCTCCTCGCCAAGCTGCTCACCCCAGCTCTGCAGGCGCTTTTTCAGCAGCTTGCCCTGCAGCGGGGAGCGCTTGATGAACTCGGAGATCTTGGGCGACGCAGCAAGCAAAAGTGCCACCTCCCCTGCCAGCTCCCCTTCGCCAATCAGCAGTCCCAGATCCAGCATGCCAATCTCAAGCATGAGCGCTCCTTACTCGTCCAGCCTTGGCAACCGCTCGCGCCACTGTGTCAGCTCGCCGCGCAGCAGTTCAAGATCCCGGCTCAGCACGAAGAAGCTGTCCTCCACCTGTTGCAGCCAGCGCTGGGCAATAAAGAGGTGCTGCCGATGACGATCGAACAGAGTACGCTGCTGTTTAAGCTCCAGTACCACCTTGCCAACCTGGGCAAGCAGCTCATCAAGCGCTTGCAGCCAGGGCTCCAGCACCACCTCGGGGATGGCGTTGCGCTCCATCAATACCAGCGGGATCTGCTGGCGCTGGATATCGAGCACCTGCAGGCGCAGCTCATCGTCAAGTACCAGCTCGTAGTGTCCCTCTTTCGGGTTGCCATATTGATAACCCACCAGCGCCTCGCCGGTCGGATGCCAATGGGAAAGCAGGGTACGATCGAACACCAGGGTGCTGGTGAGACGCTCGGGATCGCTGCCATCCAGCGGTGCCGGGGTGAGCAGATGGAAGTGCACCTGCTTGCCAAAGGGTCTGGCGTTGGCGAGGGGGATCTCGATCCCCCTCGCCCGTCGGCCAAACCACTGCTTGCGCTTGCGCGCCTTGCAGCAGAGACGTTGTGCCACGCCCTGTTTGAGCTGTTTGAATTGATCCCGCAGGGCAAGCAGCTGGCGGGTCAAGGCCAGTTGCTGATAACCGTAGAGACGGGAGAACTCGGTCATCATCTCCAGCAGGGCGGTGCGGGACTCCTCGTCATGCCAGAGACAATCCTTGAACAGCAGCAGATCCACCGGTGCGACCTCATCGCGGCCATTGAAGAAGGCGCTCGCCTTGATGAGCCGTACCGCCTTCTTCCAGCGGCGATCCGACACATAACAGCGATGGGCCAGCTGGCTGTCTAGCTGCTGGCGCAGCTGATAGATAAGTTCGAAACAGGCATCCGGCAGGCGCACCTGCTCAATCTGGCTCTGCCACTGCTCGTACTCATCCCCCCGGATCTGCAGGGATTCCGGCAGATTCTGGTGGGCGTGACCGTCGCTGGCCAGCATGGATTGAAAGTTGGCTTTCTCCTGCACCCGGTCCATCCAGATCCGCACCAGCATCCGGTCGTAGAGCGCTTCCAGCCCGCTGTCCGGCGCCGGCAGCTCGTTGGAGGCGGTCACCAGCAGCCGCATGGGGATTGGATGCTGGCTATCACCATTGCGGAACTGCCGTTCGTTGATGGCGGTGAGCAGGGTGTTGAGAATGGCGGGACCCGCCTTCCAGATCTCGTCGAGGAACACCACCTCAGCCTCCGGCAGATAGCCGGCAGTGAGGCGCAGGTATTTGCCATCCTCTTTCAGCGCCTGAATGGAGAGGGGGCCAAATACCTCCTCCGGTGTGCTGAAACGGGTCATCAGATATTCAAAGTGGCGGGCGTCGTGAAAGGCCAGCTTGAGGCGACGGGCAATCAGACTCTTGGCGATACCGGGTGGCCCCAGCAAGAAGACACTCTCACCGCTGAGGGCTGCCAGCAGACCGAGGCGCAGGGCATCCTGCCGTTCATAAAGCCCCTCACCAAGGGCTGCCAGCAGCCGGGGCAGGCGCTCCTGGATGGGAATAAGACGCGCAGGGTTCTGGGCTTGAGCTAAAGACGACATAGAGAGTGTTCCGAAGCTGGGATGATGTTAGCCCCAAGGCGTGATATCCATTTGCTCGACCCTGGGTTTTGTCTTGTTATGATGTTTATTCTGGTATCTCTTGCCGCACAATACCCGCCTCTGGCAGGAAAAAACGCAAAGGCAGTGCGATACCGTATCGGCAGCGTGCTGCGCCCATGCATAGCCAGTGTCGTGATGGCACCATGCCCGCATGCGCCAGATGATGCGTTGCAAAGGGTGCAGCAAAAGCGGTTCGAGTGTACCCTGCGCAACACAATTTTCCCCAACGCAGATCAAGAGTGAGTCGCCCCAGATGCAAGATCCCGTTCGTCAGAGCATGTTGGCCCGCATGGGCATTCAAAGCTGGCAACTGCGTCGTCCGGCATTGCTGGGTGCAGATCTCGTACCCGAGCTTGCGCAAGATGCCGTGCAGCCCGACCAGACAGCACCGGCCACCCGCGCTCCGCTGCCCAGCGGCAAACTCTGGTTGCTGGCGCCTCAGCTGCCTGCCACCACGCTGCTGGCGGATATCTGCCAGCTGCTCGGCATGACCCCCGACGAGGTCTCACTGCTCAGCGAGCTGCCGCCTGCCAACCTGCAAACGGCGGATGCCTCACCGCTGCTCTGGCTGACGGAGGCCAACCCGGAACGACCCGATGCGTTGATCTGTCCGCTGGCCCCCAGTGCCGCACAAAAGCGCGCCCTGTGGCAACAACTACGCCGACACCTGGCGAACAGTACGGCATGATTCTGCATCATGCCTTCAACGCCCTCTTGGAAGCCGCTCTTTTTACCTGATTTTACAAAAGTCGTCTTTGCCAACCCCGACATCCTCCACCCAGTCACCCGGAGTCAACATGCCTGAGTTTCGTCCCCTGCTCGAAGCCGATTTCGACCTTGTCTATCCCATAGAGCAGGCCGCCCACAAGGAGCCCTGGAGCCAGGCCAACCTGCTATCCTGCTTCGGTCCTCGCTATCTCAACGGCTTGATGCTGGTCGATGGTCGCCCGGCCGGCTTCTATATCTCGGATCTGGTGGCCGGAGACAGCTCGCTGATGAATATCTGTGTCCACCCCGAATTTCAGGGCAAGGGGTTGGGACGGACACTGCTGCAAGCCTACCTGACTCGCAGCAAACAAGCCGGGGCAGAGGCCTGGTTTCTCGAGGTGCGGGCAGGCAACCAGACCGCCATCAACCTCTACGAGAGCGCCGGCTTTGCCGAGTATTGCCGCCGCGCCGACTACTACGGCACCGGCAATGATCGGGAAGATGCGGTACTGATGTCCCGCCTGTTCGACTTCAGCTGATCCCGCCTCAATCGAGGGGGGCATTGTCCATCGCCGGATCCTGCAAGGAGAGAGTGGTGTGAACCACCGCCTCGAATCCGGCGGCGGAAAGCGGCATATAGAAGCCCCGCAGCCAGGTTTTCCCCGGCATCCAGATCTGCTGTATATCCACCACTATCTTGATCGGTTTGAGGGGTTGACCCGGCTGCTGGATATAGATGCCGGGCGGTGTGGCCACCTTGGGAAAACGGCGCAGGATCTGTTCACTACCATCCCCCTTGCCCGGATTGAGCCGCACCTTGACCAATCGGCTCAACGGCACTCTCATCTCTTCACTGCGCCAGAAGCGTTCGTTCAATGCCTTGCAGCGACGGCACTTGGGGGTCTCCAGCACATAGAGCAGCGGATAGCCCAGCGCCAATGCCTGCTGTTGGGCCTGCTGGTATCCCTCCGCCCCTTCATACCAGGGATTCGCAGGCTGCTGTGTCTTGCCCAGAAAGTACCAGGCCGCCCCGCCCCCCACCATCATGAGCCCGATCACGGCCAATGCCCCTTTCATCCATAGATTCATATCGTTAACTCTCCCTTTGCTCCTTTGCAGTATCGGCCACTCTGCACAAAGGAAGAGCTATTTGCACTCTTTGTGATCCAAGACAAACAGCGAACACTTGTAAGCTGTAATCTTGGAGTTTAAACTCTAGCCCGATTTTTAGTGCCCTTGCGGGCGTACAACTGTAATTAAAGGATGTTTAACTGATGCCGAAGCTTCATCTGGTTCGACTGATGCGTGAACGTATTGCCCAGCTTGGCAACAAGGCTGCCCTGCGGGTTCAGCAGGATGGCCAGTGGCGCGCCATCGGCTGGCGTACTCTGGGCCAGGCCATGGACTACTGCGCACAGGCGCTGATCCGTGCCGGCCACCAGCCCACCGAGATGGTCGGCATCTATGCCCGCAACATGCCGGAATGGACTCAGGCCGATCTCGGCATCTTGGCCGCCCGCGGCGTCAGCGTCCCTATCTATCCCACCAGCACCCTCGATCAGCTGCGCTACATCGTCAAAGATGCCGGCATCAAGGTGCTGTTCGTTGGCGAGCAACCCCAGTTCGATCAGGCGCTGCAACTGATTGAAAACGGCGAGATCCGCCAGATCGTCGCCCTCGATGGCAGCGTCAACCTGCGCGACTGCGGGCAGGCGAGTCACTTCCAGACATTTCTGGTCTCCGGCAACCATCAGCCCAGTGAGCAGGAGCTGCGCGAGCGGGAAACCCAGTACCGGATGGATGATCTGCTGACCCTGATCTACACCTCCGGCACCACAGGCGAACCCAAGGGGGTCATGCTCGACTTCAACAACATCGCCGCCTGCTTCGAGATACACAACAGCCGCCTCGATCTGAATGAGCAGGATGTGTCGCTCTGCATGCTGCCGCTCAGCCACGTGTTCGAGCGGGCATGGAGCTACTACGTGCTCTACTGCGGCGCCGAGAACGTCTATATCCGCGATCCGCAGAAGGTGATGGATGTGATTGGCGAGGTGCAGCCGACCGTGATGTGCGCCGTGCCGCGCCTTTACGAGAAGGCCTACGCCATGATCCAGGCCAAGGTGGCTCAGGCTCCGGCTCTGCGTCGTGCCCTGTTTGGCTGGGCGACCAAGGTCGGCAAGCAGATGGTTGCCACCCGTCAGACGGGCAAGTCCGCTTCCCCGCTGCTCTACGGCCAGCTCTGGCTCGCCGAGCGACTGGTGTTTCGCAAGCTGCGCGCCCGCTTTGGCGGCCGCACCCGCTTCCTGCCGGTGGCGGGCGCCCGTCTGGCCGACGATGTGAACCTTTTCTTCCAGGCGATGGGACTCAACCTCAAGTACGGCTACGGCATGACCGAGACCACCGCCACTGTCTGCTGCTACGAAGACAGCCAGTTCAAGTTGGGCTCCATCGGCACGGCACTGAACGGCATCGAGGTGAAGCTGGGGGAGAACAACGAACTGCTGGTGCGCTCCCCCACAGTAATGCGCGGCTACTACAACAAGCCGGACGCGACCGCCGAAGTGATGACCGAGGAAGGATTCCTGCGTACCGGCGATGCCGGTGAGCTCGACAGCCAGGGCAATATCTACTTCACCGAGCGCCTCAAGGAGCTGATGAAGACCTCCAACGGCAAGTACGTGGCCCCGCAACTGGTGGAAGGGACCATCGGCAAGGATCGCTTTATCGAGCAGATCGCTATCGTCGCCGATGCCCGCCACTTCGTCTCTGCGCTGATCGTCCCCTGCTTCGAGTCGCTGGAGGAGTACGCCCGCTCCATCAACCTGCAGTACCAGTGCAAGACCGAGCTGCTGCGCCACTCCCGGGTGATGGAGTTCTTCGAAGCCCGCATAGCCGATCTGCAAAAAGAGCTGGCCAAGTTCGAGCAGGTGAAGAAGTTTACCCTGCTGCCGAGCGCCTTCTCCATGGAGCTAGGTGAACTTACCCCCACCATGAAGCTGCGCCGCAAGATCATCGAGGCCAAGTACCAGAGCGAAATCGAGGCCATGTATAACCACGTCTGATATCGCTCAGGTTCAGAGAAATAAAAAAGCCGCTCACTCGAGCGGCTTTTCGTTGGCACTTTGGTTGGTACGAACCCGCCTTCAGGCCGTGGTGGTACTGGTACCGAAGTAGTCGGCCAGGAAGTCATCGAATGACAGGCTGTCGCTGCGCTCGCGCTCCCGTTGTTTGGCCAGGGAATCCTTCGCCTCACCGGCAAAGTAGGCCTCATCCCAGTACTGCAGTTCCCCTGCCAGCAGCTCCTCGCGATAGCGGGTCGCCAGCTTGTCGCCGTAACAGCCGTTATCCTTGCCACTCTCCAGCAGCTCCTTGAGCATGCGGGCGGAGTAGGTCAAATCCGGATTGAGCAGCTTCTCACGGTGCATTGCCAGCGTTTTGCGATAGTGGTTACGGCCGCAGCAGCGATCCAGCAATTCGGCCACCTGAGCCAGCTCGTCGAACAGCTTGAGGCCGTACTCTTTGAGGCCAATGGCATTGCCCTGCTCATCTTCAAGCATCAGGCCGGGACGGCGCCCTTCCAGCACCACCTTGTTCTGGTTGCGGCGGTTGCGGGCAATCTCCTCGTCACTCAGCACCGGAGAGGGGCGCAACAAGCACCAGACCAGGAACAGATCGAAGAAGCGGATCTGGTCGGCATCGATACCGAGCGGGGTGAAGGGGTTGACGTCTACGGTGCGCAGCTCGATGTATTCGATGCCGCGCTGATCCAGCGCATCCGAGGGCTTCTCGCCGCTGCGCGGGGTGCGCTTGGGACGGATTGGAGCGTAGAGCTCGTTCTCCAGCTGCAACACGTTGTCGTTGAGCTGACGATACTCCCCATCCACCTTGACCCCGATCTTGGCAAAGTCGGGATTGTGGGTATTGATCGCCCGGCGCAGGCTGCTGACATAGGCCGGCAGGCTGTCGTGGCTAATCTTGAGCCCCGCCTGGGCGCTGTTGGTATAGCCCAGATCGGAGAGACGCAGCGCGGTAGCGTAAGGCAGATAGAGGGTACCCTTGCCGGTCTTCTCGAACGGCAGGTTGCTCTTGCGCCCTTTGAGGAAGGATTCGCAGATGGCCGGAGAGGCGCCAAACAGATAGGGGACCAACCAACCGAAACGGTAGACGTTACGAATAAGCCCCATGTACTTGTCGGAGATAAAGCGCTGGCTGCAACAACCGACGCACTCCAGTTCCTGCCACTCGCTCCAGAAGCTGTCCGGCATGGAGAAGTTGAAGTGCACCCCGGCGATCACCTGCATCAGGCTGCCGTAGCGGTTCTTCAAACCCTGACGGTAGAGGGTCTTCATCCGGCCGATATTGGAGCTGCCGTACTGGGCCAGCCGGATGCTCTCTTCCCCGCCGACGAAGCAGGGCATGGAGAGCGGCCAAATCCGCTCGTCACCCAGATGCTGAATCACATGGTGATGGATGTCGCCGAGCTGCTCCATCAGGCTGTCGATGGAGTCGGTGGCCGGGGTAATGAACTCCAGCAGGCTCTCCGAGTAGTCGGTGGTGATATTGGGATGGGTCAGGGCCGAGCCCAGCGCCCGGGGATGGTCACTCTGGGCGAGCCGGCCATCCGGCGTGATGCGCAGGCATTCACGTTCGATCCCGCGCCGGATCCCCTTGAGCGCGGTGAGGCGCTCCGGTGATCCCAACGCATTCAGCAACTCGGTGAGCGACAAGCTTGTTGTAGTCATATTCACGGCTCATGTGAGGCCGCCCCATCCGGGGCGGCTCTTGATTTTTATAAAGCGTCAGTTACGGCAACTGCAGCGGATAGATGGGAAGATGAAGCTCCTTCAGGGGTTTTTCAAGCTTTTGCTTGTCTCCCACCACCACGATCACCATGTCGGCCGGATTGAGCCAACGGGCGGCACTGGCCTTCAGCGCCTCGGGCGACACCGTTTTGATCAGGTTGTTCTGGGCCTGCACATAGTCCGGTTTCAGGTCATACATCACCATCTGCAGCAGGAAGCCCGCCTTCTGGCCCAAGGTCTCGTAAGAGAGGGCATCCTGCTGGGAGACCGCGCTGCGCATATAGGCCAGCTCGACCGGCGTCGGGCCGCTCTTGCGGTAGTTGTCCATCTCCTTGAGGAACTGGCGAATGGCATCCACGGTTGCATCGGCCCGCACATTGGCGCCGGTGGCGAAGGTGCCCACCTCCCGGTTGGCGGAGAAACCAGAGCTGGCGCCGTAGGTGTAGCCCTTGTCTTCCCGCAGGTTGAGGTTGATGCGGCTGTTGAAGTTGCCCCCCAGGTTGAAGTTCATCAGCCCGGCGGTGAAGTAATCCCCCGTGGTATCGAACGGCATGGCGCGACGACCGATGCGGATCACCGACTGGGGTGCCCCCGGCTTGTCGACCAGATAGATGCCCGGCTTGGCCTGCTCACCCTTGAGCTTGAGATCCCCCAGAGTCGGCATGGCCCCCTTCCACTCGGTCAGGAAACCAAGTTGCTCCTCGATCTGCTTCTGATCCACATCACCGACCACCACCACTTTGGCGTTGGTGGGGTTGTAGTAGGCCTGATAGAAGTGCTTCACGTCCGCCAGGGTCAGCTTGGCCACATCGGCCGCTACCCCGTCGGTAGGTTGACCGAGGCGGTTCTGCTTGCCGTAGACCAGTTCGCGGAACGCCTGCCCGGCCAGCCACTCGGGCTGCTGCTGGGCCTGTTGCATCCCTTGCAGCAGCTGCGCCTTGACCCGTTCGAAGTCCGCCTCCCGCATGCCCGGGCGCTCCAGCACCTCGCGCACCAGCGCCAGGGTCTGGGGCAACTTGTCCGCCAGCGAGCTGACGGTGATGAGGTTGTTGTACTGGGCGCTGGAGACATCGATGCTTGAGCCCAGCTTTTGCAGCTCATCGCTCAGCTGAGCCTCGGTCAGGCGCACCGTGCCCTGCCCCATCATGGCGGCAGTCAGATTGGCCAGCCCCAGTTGCCCCTTATCTTCGGCACGAATGCCGCCCGGCAGGGCAATCATGATGGAGACGGCCGGGATCTCGTCACTCTTGGTGCCGATGATCTCGATGTTCTTGTCGAGCTTGCCGTGCCAGATGGCGGGCACCTTGACGCTCACCGCCTCGCTCGCCTTGGGTTGCACGCTGCGATCGAAATTGTCTTTTACCGGTCGTTCGGCCAGCGCTTCGTCATGCTTGCTGTAATCCGGCAGCTCGCGCTTGGCGGGGGTAAAGTTCGGGGTGGCAACCTGCCACTCTGTCTTGCCCTTGGGTACCACGCTCAGCACCACCGCAGGCTTGTCGGCGATGAACTTGTCGTAGGCCGCCTTCACCTGCTCCGGTGTCACCTTGCCGATGGCATCCAGCGTCTTGAACACATAGTTGGGATCCTGGGCAAACACCTGACCCATGGCGAGCTGGCTCACCTTGCCGGAGACGCTATCCAGACCCCAGATGGCGGAGGCGCGGTACTTGGCGATCGCCTTCTCCAGATCTTCCGGCTTGAGGCCGCGCTGGGCGAACTCGCCGATCACCTTGTCCACCTCCCCCTTGAGGGTCTTGAGGCTGCCATCCTGCGACGGATTGGGGTAGGCGTAGACGGTCAGAGTACATGCCAGCTCTTCGCAGTAGTGGGACGCCCCCACATCGATCGCCTTGCCGGTTTTCACCAGCGACTGGTAGAGCATGGAGCTGGCGGAACCGCCCAGCACGTCGGCAAACATGTCGAGTGCCGGCTCCTGCGGATCGCCAAGGGAGACAGTGGGGTAGCTGATATAGAGCAGCGGCAGGTGTACCTTGTCCTGCAGCGTCACGTAACGGGTCTCGGGCAGGGTCACCGGCTTTGGCGTCGGCTCGGCCACGTCCGGGCCGCGCGGGATGGAGCCGAAGTACTTCTCGATCCATTCGAGGGCCTGCTTGCTGTCAAAGTCGCCGCCCAGAGTCAGGGTGGCGTTGTTGGGGCCATACCAGCGCAGGAAGAACTGCTTGAGGTCGTTTACATCGACCCGGTCGAGATCTTCCACGTAACCGATGGGCTGCCAGGAGTAGGGGTGAGTACGCGGATAGAGCGCCTCCCCCACCTTTTCGCTCACCAGCCCGTACGGCTGGTTGTCGACCCGCTGGGCCCGCTCGTTCTTGACGGTAGCGCGCTGGATCTCGAACTTCTTCTGGCTCACCGCATCGAGCAGGAAGCCCATCCGATCCGCCTCAAGCCAGAGCACTTTTTCCAGCTGGTTGGCAGGCACAGTCTCGTAGTAGTTGGTGCGATCCTTGTTGGTGGTACCGTTCATGTCGCCACCGGCCTCGTTGATGATCCGCATATGCTCCTGATCACCGACGTGTTTCGAGCCCTGGAACATCATGTGCTCGAAGAAGTGGGCGAAACCGGACTTGCCGACCGTCTCGCGGGATGAACCGACGTGATAGGTCACATCGAGGTGCACCAGCGGATCGGAGCGATCGGGGGCCAGGATCACGGTCAGGCCGTTGTCCAGCTTGTACATCTGGTAGGGGATGGCGAGCTTGCCCTCCTCCTTGCCCTGTTCGGCGATCAGGGTCGGTGCCGCCAGCACCGGCAGGGTGAAGCCCAGCAGAATCGTTAAAGGTATGACTTTGTTCACGGTAACCTCGTGAGTGACAAAAACAGGCTAGAAAATGTGACTGGCCAGCAGAAAAACCAGGGCATAACGGAACAATTTGCCGAGCCCGATCAGAATGAGAGAGCGCCAGAAGGAGAGGCGCAGCCAACCGGCCAACAGACAGAGACCATCACCGACCACCGGCGTCCAGGCAAGCAGCAGACACCAGTGACCATGTTGTTTGAGCCAGCCTAAGGCTTTTTGTTCCCCACGGCCTTGAAAATCTTCCGGTTTTTTCTTGAAGGTGGCGAGCCAGCCGAGCCACCAGGTGGTCATGGAGCCGAGGGTATTGCCCAGCGTCGCCCACAGCAACAGGCTCGCCATGCTCCACTCCCCCTTGGCCACCATGGCCCCCAGCAGCACTTCGGAGCTGCCGGGCAGCAGGGTGGCGGAGGTAAAGGCGCTTAAAAAGAGCCACCCCAGCCCCATCTCCATCATCTCGCTCATCCGGGATAGCCATCGGCCGCAGGCATGCGCAGCAGCAGCTTGCCGCGTACATGGCCCCCTTCGATGGCCTGATGGGCCAGCGCCCCCTCAGCCAGAGCGAACTCACCGGCTAGGGTGACCTTCACCTCCCCCTGACGCAGCAGCATCAACATCTGACCCAGCTGCTTCTGGTCGGGGTGAACCAGCATGCCGACCACCTCGATACCCGCCGCAGCCCCAGCATCCTTGATCTGCTGGGCGGTAATGGTAGGCACAGTCACCAGGCGGCCACCCGGTTTGACGCAGGCCAGCGCCGCCTTGCCGCTCTCGCCGCCCACCAGATCCAGCACCAGATCGACCTGACTGGCCTCTGCCACCACCCGTGCTGGCCAGTTCGCATCATGGTAATCCACCATCCAGCGCGCCCCCAGTGCGTGCAGGAAGCCATGGTTGTCGGGGCTGGCGGTGGCCACCACCTCGGCGCCATAAGCGCTGGCAAACTGCACCGCCAGATGGCCGACGCCACCGGCACCGGCGAGGATCAAGACCCGCTGACCGCTCTGGAGGCCGCCGTGCTCAAGCAGCCCCTGCCAGGCGGTGAGACCGGCCAGCGGCAGCGCCGCCCCCTGCTGCAGGCTCACTCCGTCGAGCTTGACCAGCTCGCCTTCGCTTGCCACCACAGACTCCCCGTAGCCACCGGCAGCGAGGGGAAAACCGACCATGCCGCACACCAGATCCCCCTCGACCAGCGAGGTCACGCCGGGGCCTATCTTCTCCACCACGCCGGAGATGTCATAACCCGGTGTCCAGGGCAGCTTGTCCTTGTTCTGGGCCGCCGCCCAGCCAAGACCGGCGCGGGTTTTGGCATCGATGGGATTGACCCCCGCAAAGCAGATGCGTACCCGCACTTCGCCATCGGCTGGCACCTTATCGAGGGAAGGGTTGAGCTTGAGTACCGAGGGGTCACCGAATGCGGTAATCTGTAGTTGCGTCATTGCACAATCCATCCTGTTGATTGATCAAGGGTCAACAGAATAACAGCGAGGACACCATGGCTCGAATGTTTCTTATTCCTCTGTTGCTGGCACTGGGGTGGTGGGCATTTCTGCTCTACTTCCGCATCCCGCTCAAACAGGGGGCCAAGGGGTTTTACTGGATCATCGGCATCGGTGGCGGACTGGCCGCCTTCCTCAGCCTGATGATGGTGCTGACTCACTGAGTGCCACAGCCACTCGATAACGAAAAAGGCCACCGCGTTCCGGTGGCCTTCTCACTATCCGGGTTGCTGCTCCAGCGCCGGATTTAGGTAGTAGTGTCGATTGCTCCCCTGCCCCAGCACCCCTTGCGACAGCAGATGGTGGAACACCCGATCCACCTCCTCCAGCGAGAGTGACAAAGCCTGTGCCACCGAGCGTTTGCTGCACTTGAGCTCACCGCTCACCAGCGCACCGCGCACCTGCGCCAGCACCTCGGGGGCGGGCTCGGGCGGCAGCATGGGCTCAGGCTGGGCTGCCATCGCCAACTCTGCCTGCGCCTCTCTGCGAGCTTGATCCTGCTGCCAGCGCCACATCCGGCGAAAGCGGTTCTCCTCGCCGATCAGGCTGACGAAGAAGGCGCCGAACACGTCGAGCAGCACCGAGAGGAAGCAGACCAGCAGGAACTGCACCTGGCTAATGCTCATCCCGACCCCGTCCGCCAGACTGCTCATCAGCCCCAGCATGGAGGATTGCTCATTGACCGGCTTCGCATCGCGCTGCTGACGCAGCTCATCCTGCTGCAAGCGCAGCTTGGTGTTGGCATGCTGCAACGAGGAGACGCCACTGGAGATGCGCTCCAGCTCGATATATTTGCGGGCTGCCTCTTCGTTGAGCTGGATCTGCCGCTCGATGCTGGCGATCTGCTCGTCGAAACGGGCGAGCTCCCGCTCGTGGCGCGCCTGCTGGCTCAACACCGTATTGGTGGCGCTGTTGATGCCACCGATACTGCCGCCGATGGAGATGGCCGCCAGCACGCTGTAAAACAGCAGCGACCAGAGAGCACCACTCAAATCCCGCCGTGCCTTGCGCTCGCCGTACTCGTACCAGACGTAAAACTTGCCCAGCTCGAAGATGATGGCCAGGCCGCCGAACAGCCACTTCATCAGCGGGTTGTCATCGATGGAGAGGAACAGCAGCAGGGAGAAGATAATGGAGGCCAGAATGGCCAATCCGGTGAAACTGTATACCGTCGTCAGAGCGAACCACCCCTTGGGGTAGCGCTGTGTGGAGGAGTCCTGTGTGGTCATGATGAAGGGGTGTGCTATGCAGGAAAAGTTGGCTGCCGATTATAGTCGCCAGACTCGCACAGAGAAGGGCAAATGACTGAATTCCTTCAGATTGGCAACCAGCTGCCCAGAGTGCGACCAAAACGGACAAATCGGCAGCAGAAAAGCGATACAATTCCTCCCTGACTTGATCATGTGGTGAGATGAGGTGCGATTCCGCCCGGGTTCAGCCCAGATCCGTACACTCATCCACCGTTGCAATTATCCGAGGCCATCATGAACAGTACGACCACCTTGCTACTCTCCCTTCTTCTGGTTACCGGCGGCGCCGCTGCGACACAGCAATATCCAGAGAGCGGTGGCACCGAATTTTCCGTCGATGAGCTTAAATTCAATCTGGACTGGGATGACAAACAGTTCGGCTGGACCCAGAACGACTGCCTCACTCTGGATATCGGGGAGACCTCCACCGTCGACTGCAAGGCGGTCAAATTCAATCTGGAAGATGAAGAGAATCGCAACCAGCCACCGAAAACCAACCAGGTCCCTGCCAACTCGCAGAGCGACCAGTAACAACAGGAGTACCCTTGCGATGATCCAAGCTAAACACAACCCCGTTATCCAGCGTGGCGCCCTGCTGCTTTCCCTGCTGATGGCGCACGGCATCGCGGTTGCGGCACCGCCAAGCAAAAATAGCGATGGCATCAAGATCTCCGGTGATGACATCAAGATCAATCTCGACTGGGATGACAAGGAGTACGACTGGTGGCAGGACAACTGCCTGGATCTTGGCATTGGCGACAGCCGGATCAAACTCAACTGCGACAAGATGGATGGCAAGTACCGGGATCACTACAACCGCAGCATCCACAGCGGCAATAACCCCGGGCAAGGTCACGACAAACAGAAGGATAAAAACAAGGGTAACGGCAAGAAGAACTGAACGCCCTCTCCAGATGCAGCAGGGGCCTGGCGCCCCTGTGCTGATTTTTTTACCAATAATTCTCCGCACTGATATTGCCCGGCGCCCGCCGCAGATTCTTGGCCAACCCCAGCGCCAGCAAGGTCTGCTGGGTCTCTTTCACCATCTCCGGATTGCCGCAGATCAGCACCTGACTCAGCTCGGGTGAGAACTCCAACCCCACTCGATCCTGCAACTGACCATTGGCAATCGCCGCCGGGATCCGCCCTGCCATTGCATCGGGCCAGGGCTCGCGGCTGACAAAGGGGACATAGCGAAAGCGCGCGCCATATTGCTCGGCAAAGCTGGCGATCAAATCCTGATAGCTCAGCTCCTCGCCTTTACGTACCCCATGCACCAGCACCAAATTCTCGAAACGGTTGAAGGCCTCGCCATCGGCCAGCATGGAGAGGAAGGGGCCGATGGCAGTGCCGGTCGAGAGCAGCCAGAGATCGCGCCCGGCGGGCACCTCATCCAGCGTCAGAAAGCCGGTGGCCTGGGATTGCACCAGCAGGGTGTCACCTGCTTGCAGTGAGCCGAGCGAGGGAGTCAGCTCACCGCTCGGGATCTCGACCAAATAGAACTCGTGATATGGCGCAGAGGGGGGATTGACGAAGGAGTAGGCGCGCTGAATGCGGCGATCGCCCTGCTCGAGGGCCAGCTTGGTGAATTGGCCTGCCTTGTAGGGAGCCAGCTCGGCCGCTACCCGCAGGGAGAACAGAGTGGGTGTCCATTCGATGCGTTCAATGACGCGGCCTTCTACCCAAGCCATAAGGATCTCCTCCAGTGGAACAGGCCTTCACTCTACCCCCGGGCCGGAAAATAAAAAACCCGCGCAAAAGCGCGGGTTTTCTCTGCAAAAGCGAATCGCTATTACAGGGCAACAACCTGGATCTGTACGGTTGCTTTAACGTCAGCGTGCAGCTGAACAGCAACTTCGTAGTCACCGGTGTTACGCAGAACGTTGCCCATGCGGACTTCGCTCTTGGCAACGGCTACGCCGGCAGCAGTGATGGCTTCAGCCACGTCACGGGTACCGATGGAACCGAACAGCTTGCCTTCGTCGCCAGACTTGGAAGCGATAACCACGGTAGCCAGTTCGGCCAGCTTGGCAGCACGCTCTTCAGCAGCAGCTTTGTTGGCAGCCAGTTTGGCTTCCAGCTCAGCGCGACGAGCACCGAAAGCTTCGATGTTGGCCTTGGTGGCCATAACAGCTTTGCCTTGCGGGATCAGGTAGTTACGGGCATAACCAGATTTCACGGAAACTTGGTCACCCAGACCGCCCAGTTTGGCGATTTTGTCGAGCAGGATAACTTGCATTACCTTTCCTCTATAAATTTCGTTGAGTTAGGCTTAAGTGCCGGGCCGATTCTTACTTGTTGTGCAGATCGGTGTACGGCAGCAGAGCCAGGTAACGAGCACGCTTGATGGCGCGTGCCAGCTGACGCTGATACTTGGCGCGGGTACCGGTGATACGGCTCGGTACGATCTTGCCAGATTCAGTGATGTAGTTTTTCAGAGTAACGATATCTTTGTAGTCGATCTCGGTAACGTTCTCGGCGGTGAAGCGGCAGAACTTACGACGACGGAAATAACGTGCCATGGCCTTTATCCTCTAGTCAGTGATCCAGAATTACTCTTCGGAAGCAGCTTCAGTAGCTTCTTCGCGGCGCTCGTCGTCACGACGGGTGAAGCGCTCTTCTTTGGCCTTGGCCATCGGAGAAACTTCAGTCACGGCGTGCTTGGTGCGCATGATCATGTTGCGGATAACGGCATCGTTGAAGCGGAAGTTGGTTTCCAGCTCATCGATAACGGCTTGCTCTGCTTCTACGTTCATCAGAACGTAGTGGGCTTTGTGCAGTTTGTCGATCGGGTAAGCCAGCTGACGGCGGCCCCAATCTTCCAGGCGATGAATGGTACCACCGGAGGTGGTGATGGCGCCGGTGTAACGCTCGATCATGCCGGGAACTTGCTCGCTCTGGTCCGGATGAACCATGAAGACGATTTCGTAATGACGCATTTTAGCTCCTTACGGATTAATTCAGCCTCCGCCCAGGTGCAGCCAGACCTCGGAGGCAAGGAACATAATGGTGTTTAGTCGCTGCTTTTCTAGGGCGGCGTATTGTACGAAATCACATCCCTCACTGCAACTGGCCGCCTTAAATGTTTTTCCCGATGGAAATCATCAGAAACAACAATTGATAACGATTATCATTTAGATCTATTCTCTCTCCATATCCTTATGGAGGGTGATGCCATGCAACCCGCACTGACGACTACGATTCCAGCCCGCAAATTCAAACTGACCCTGCTCGGGCCTGCCTTTATCGCCGCCATCGGCTATATCGACCCGGGCAACTTCGCCACCAATATTCAGGCGGGCTCTACCTTTGGCTACCAACTGCTCTGGGTAGTGGTATGGGCCAACTTGATGGCAATGGTGGTGCAAACCCTCTCGGCCAAACTCGGTATCGTCACCGGCAAGAATCTGGCGGAGCACATCCGCGACCGACTGCCGAAACCGGCGGTCTGGGCCTACTGGGTGCAGGCAGAGATCATCGCCATGGCCACCGATCTCGCCGAATTTATCGGCGCCGCAGTCGGCTTCAAGCTGCTGCTTGGCGTGACCTTGCTTGAAGGAGCCTGCATCACCGCCGTGGTGACCTGGGGGATCCTGATGTTGCAGTCCCGTGGCCAGAAACCGCTGGAGTTCGTGGTCGGTGGCCTGCTGTTGTTTGTCGCGGCGGCCTACATCGTCGAGCTGATCTTCTCCCGCCCCCATCTGCCTAGCCTACTGGAAGGAGCTCTCTTCCCCGGTCTGCCCAACAGCGATGCCGTCTATCTGGCCGCCGGTGTGCTCGGTGCCACCGTGATGCCCCACGTTATCTACCTGCACTCGGCACTGACCCAGCACACGCAGGATCAGGGCTCGGTCAGCCAGCGGCTGCACACCACCCGGGTCGATGTGGCGATTGCCATGACCATCGCCGGCTTCGTCAATCTGGCGATGATGGCGATGGCGGCCGCCGCGTTCCACAGCTCCGGCAGCCAGCAAGTAGCCGAGCTGGAGTCGGCCTACCAGACCCTCACCCCGCTGCTGGGTCAGGCGGCCGCGACTCTGTTCGGCCTCTCGCTGGTCGCCTCCGGCATCAGCTCTACCGTGGTGGGCACGCTGGCCGGCCAAGTGGTGATGCAGGGCTTCGTGCGCTTCACCATCCCGCTCTGGCTGCGCCGCGCCATCACCATGGCCCCTGCCTTCGTGGTAATCGCCATGGGCCTCAACACCACCGAGATCCTGGTGCTGAGCCAGGTGGTGCTGAGCTTCGGCATCGCGCTGGCCCTGATCCCGCTGTTGATGCTGACCGGCGATCGCGCCCTGATGGGGGAGTATCGCAACCACCCGGTGACCCAGGCGGTCGGCCGCCTCATCGTCGCCCTGGTGATCGGGCTCAACGCCTACCTGCTGGTCGCCATGATCTAGCGAACCGTCAAACCGAGAAGAGGGGCTCATTAACTCTGGTTAATGAGCCTCTTCGCACTTTGGCGTATGCTGCCGCTTTCTTTTCTCATTTATCGTTGCGGGAGCCTTGCCATGGAACATACCCGAGTCAGCTTCGTGCTGGGCCATCATCAGGAGCAAGCCAGCGTGGTCTGCTGTCAGCGTGGCGACACCACACTGCTGGTCACCGACCTCACCCCCTTTCATCCCCAGAGCCACCTCTGGCCCGATCAGCCGGGGGATGTGGGCCATGCTCGCTGGGAAGGGGGCGAAGCCGCCATTGGCCCTTGCCGGATGGGGGCCATCAGCCCGGATGGCGAGCTGTTTGTCGATACTGCGATTCCGGTCAAACGGGGCGCAGAGGGGTGGAGTTTCGTGGTGGTCCATCCACTGACCGGAGACCACGCACTAGCCGTTGGCAACCAGGTCGAATTGCAAGTAGATAGGGCTGCCCGCCACGCGTTGAGTCTGGGCCATAGTGGCTGCCATCTGGCGGCGTTGGCGCTCAATCGAGTACTGACTCCCTACTGGCGCAAGGAGGTAAGCGAGCGCGATGCACTGGGCCAGCCCGACTTCGACCGCCTGGCTATTCAAAGCTCTCGGGTCGAGCCTTGTGGATCGCGGGAGCAGTACCGCATCGGCAAGAGCCTGCGCAAGAAGGGGGTCAACAGCGAGGCGCTGCTGGCAGATCTGGCGCTGATTGAAGTGCAGGTCAACCAGCAACTGGCCGACTGGATCGCAGCCGAAGGCGAGATCCGCCGCAGCCGCGCTGGCGAGGCGATCATCGATTCCCGTTACTGGCACTGCATGCTGGAAGGCCAGGAGATCACCATTCCCTGTGGCGGCACCCATGTTGCCTCGCTCGCCGAGTTGGGGGAGGTCAAGGTACAGCTCACTCAAGTGGAAGAGGGCTTTGCCATGCTGACCCGGGTCACGCCAACCGAGGCCTGAGTCGCAAACTTGACCACTCAGGGCTAACGCCCAAATTGGCAATAGAGAAGTATCGCAAATGAGGGGGCATCATCATGCCTCTCAACGCCAGTCATGACGGGCCGATGCTTCTCTTTTAACCACTCCCTGATTAGAATGCGCCTCCCACAGGAGGCACATCACCCATGAGTAGTACCCAACTACGCACCACCCCGGATCGACTTCGTTATCTGGTTCTCTACGAAGGCATCGGGCTGGCACTGGTCGCACCGCTGATCAGCCAGCTGTTCGGTCAGGGCGTCGCCGAGGTCGGTTCGCTGGCCATCTTCTTCTCCATCGTCGCCACTGCCTGGACCTACGGCTGGAACCTGTTGTTCGACAAGGGGTTGCTCAAACTTTGCGGACGCACCAACAAGCGACCACTGGACCGCTTCCTGCACGCGTTTGGCTATGAGGCGAGCTTTATGATGCTCTCCCTCCCCTGCGTCATGTTCTGGCTCGATTTGGGAGTGTGGGACGCCCTGATGCTGGATCTCGGCTTCGTCGCCTTCTACCTCGTCTACATCATGGTCTTTACCTGGGCCTATGAGCGGATCTGGCCGCTGCCATCCAACCCGCAAACGGCATAAGGCCTCAGCCGCAACGAGGCCGACAGAAGGAAAAGTCAGGAAGGACTAATAGGAAGGATGGGAGAATCCCATAAAAACAATGCCAGTCAGCAAGCTGACTGGCATTGGACAAAACAGACTTTCGGACTTACTTGACGGCGTCTTTCAGAGCCTTGCCAGCCACGAATGAAGGCACGTTGGCAGCAGCAATCTGGATCTCTTTACCAGTTTGCGGGTTACGACCGGTGCGGCCTGCGCGGTGGGTGACCTTGAAGGTGCCAAAACCGACCAGTTGCACAGCATCGCCTTCTTTCAAGCTCTGGGTAATACCATTGATGATCTCTTCCAGAGCCACTTTGGCCTGAGCTTTGCTCAGATCTGCTTTGGCGGCAATCGCATCGACAAGTTGAGCTTTGTTCATAACATTTCCTTTATGATCGGGCATTTAGCGCTGGGTCACTCTATGCAAAAAAAAACGCACAGGCAAAGCCTTTATCGAGCCGAACGCGTCAAACGCTGGGGTTTTCATCAAGATCTGCGGAAATAGTCACATTCCACACGCGAAAAACCGTGAGCAGGCCTGAAACCTGCTAGCACGCAGACACAATCCGCTGACTATTTCTTCGCCACTTAACATTATCCCCCCATGGCTATTGACGCTTGCCCAGATTTTCCCTAGTTATAGGTTGTGTCACTGCTCAAACGGCTCGGAATACCGAACAATCGGCCAGCCTTTGCCCCACGGAGGGATAGGGATTATGTTGACGAAACTGGAACAGACCAAGCAGGCGCTGGCAGGCAAGCATAAAGCTATCGACGACTGGCTGGATGCAAGGCAAGCGTTGCTGGTTGGATACATGCAGCTGGCAGGCCTTACTCCGGCGCGGACCAAGCAACGCAGCCTGCCCAAAACAGAAGAGCTGCATCAGTTTTGCGACCGTCTAGTCGACTATGTCAGCGCGGGCCATTTCGAGATCTACCACCACGTCGTCACCGCCTTCGAGCAAGCCAGCGGCGAAACACTGGAGCTGGCCAAGCGCATTTATCCCCATATTCGTGCCACTACCGAGTTTGCCCTCGAATTCAACGACAAATACAGTGATGCCGACGAGGCCCAACTGCTACTGCTCGATGATGACCTCAACGAATTGGGCCCGGTACTGGAGGATCGCTTCAAACAGGAAGATCGCCTGGTCAAGGCACTCCATGTGGTGGAGTTCCTCAGTGCCCAGCAAGCCTGATTGCTATTTTCGGAGCAAGTTCAAGATACTGGCAGCCAAGGTGCATTACACTCAGAGCAATGATTCCCTGTGTCCAGCTGATTCCAAACTAGGAGATGAGCATGTCTGAGCGCCGCCGTTTTGCACGGATCCTCTATTTGACCACGGCCGAACTCACCCAGGGGGAGCACAAGTGGCAGACTCAGCTTGTCGACATATCCCTGCAGGGCGCCCTGTTAATCCGACCGGATGATTGGGAGAGCCGTGACAACAAGGAGTACCAGCTCAGTTTTGTCCTGAGTGGCAGCGACATCGAGATCAAGATGCAGGTCGAGCTAACCCATGAAGCCAGCAAGAAGCTGGGGTTCTACTGCCACCACATCGACATCGACAGTGCCACCCACCTCAAGCGGATGATAGAGCTCAACGTAGGTGACGAAGAGCTGCTGCATCGGGAGCTGGAACAGCTGTTGAACGAGCATCAGGAGCACAACCAGTCGTAACGACGCCCGGCCAGACATGGTGCTCTTTTCTGTTCATTCAGCCTCTATTGCTACGGTTATAACGCCTCGAGCGCCTCTGATAACTTCTTGACCGGCACCACTTCCATCCCCTCGATAGGATGCTTGGGGGCATTGGCGTGCGGCACGATGGCACGACGAAAACCGTGTTTGGCCGCTTCCTGCAGCCGCTCCTGACCAGAGGGGACAGGACGGATCTCCCCTGAGAGCCCCACTTCGCCAAACACCACCAGATCCTTGGGCAGCGCCTGATCCCGGAAACTGGAGACCATCGCCAGTAGCAGCGCCAGATCCGCACTGGTCTCCTCGACCTTGACCCCGCCAACCACGTTGATGAAGACATCCTGATCCGCCATCTGCAGCCCACCGTGACGGTGCAGCACCGCCAGCAACATGGCGAGCCGGTTGTGATCCATCCCCACCGCTACCCGACGCGGGTTGGAGAGCTGGGAGTAATCCACCAGCGCCTGCAACTCCACCAGCAGCGGCCGGGTGCCCTCCCAGATCACCATGACGATGGAACCGGGCGCCTGCTCCTGCCCCCGACTGAGGAAGATGGCGGAGGGATTGCTCACCTCGCGCATCCCCTGTTCAGTCATGGCAAAGACCCCCAGCTCGTTGACCGCACCGAAGCGGTTCTTGTGAGAGCGCAGAGTCCGAAAACGGGAGTCATGGCCACCGTCAAGCAGCACAGAGCAGTCGATGCAGTGTTCCAGTACCTTGGGGCCAGCCAGACTGCCATCCTTGGTCACATGACCCACCATGAAGATGGCCACATGGTTCTGCTTGGCGTAACGGGTCAGTAACGCTGCTGCCTCACGCACCTGTGAGACCGAACCGGGAGAAGATTGGACATCCGCCACATGCATCACCTGAATGGAGTCGATCACCATGATCTGCGGCTGCTCCTGCTGGGCAATCAGGCAGATCTGCTCAACGCTGGTCTCGGAGAGCATCCGTAGCTTGTCGGTAGGCAAACCAAGGCGGTTGGCCCGCATTGCCACCTGCTGGAGCGACTCCTCACCGGTGACATAGAGAGTTTTCATCCGCTCTGCCAGACCACACATGGTCTGCAGCAGCAGGGTCGATTTACCCGCCCCCGGGTTACCACCGATCAGAATCGCCGAGCCGGGCACCACACCGCCACCAAGCACCCGATCCAACTCCTTGAAACCGGAAGTAAAACGGGGGATTTCGGTGGTGGCGATCTCTGCCAGTGTCTGTACCTGACTGCCGACCGCGCCGGCATAACCGGTGTAACGGGCACTCTTGCCTGCGGGAGTGACGGAGCCAAGGCGTACCTCGGTGATGGTATTCCACTCCTTGCACTCGCTGCATTGACCTTGCCAGCGTGTGAAGTCGGCACCACATTCGGAACAAACATAAGCAGTTTTATTTTTAGCCATTGATAACTCGGGGACAGGATGAATTCCTGCTTGATATACTTGTTTGCGACCGACAGATCAAACCCAGAATCGGAAAAGTGACTTTCCGTGGCAGGAACACATGGATTCAGTACACCAACAACATCTGATTGAACAACTTGTACCCCTGCTGCGGGAGAAAGATTTCGAAGAGATCTTCAACCGTCTGACCCAGGACGAAAACAGTAACGGCCGTTTTCTGATCAAGATGGAGCTCAATCGCAAATGCTCCCCTTGCCGCAGGGTTATCGACATGCGCGATGAACTGGAGGACGAGTGCCTGGTGCACGAGTTCGACGGTATCACCCACTTTATGCCGGCCGAGGCCATCGGACTGTTTCAGTCCCAGTGCTATCTCTACCGTGACGCCTATACCCTTGGCGTTTACGAAGCGCTGCAACAATGGCAAAAGAACCATCACCACGCCCGGGTGGATAGCCTGCTGCAACCCCCTGTCAGCCCCTTCCGGCAATACGACGTCAACACCATCGTCTTTGCCAGTTACTACGGGCGACGACAAGAGCGGATGCACTTCAGCTCGCCCTTGCTCATCAAACTTCATGACGGGGAGAAGTTGTTCGCCAAGAGTTCCGATCTTTCCCTCGGCGGCATGAGAGTCTCGGTCCCCTATTTGCCCAATTACCAGACCGGCGCTCAGGTCGAGGTCTTCTTTACCGGGCTGGAGCGGGATCACCCCAATCCGGTGCTGCATCAGCCGGTCGGTTACCAGATCCTCGGTGAAGAGAGCAAGGAAGGGAAGTATTGGCTGAGGCTGGTACGCTCCGGTGAGCAGCCCGCCTTCGATGCCTTCCTCAGCGACTTTATCGAAGCCAACAAGATCCGCTATCGGGTCAGCGTCGACTATCTGCTCTCCGCCGCCATCATCAAGGGATATGAGCAGTTCTACCTGCCACGGATGACCGGCATGCCGCTCTTCTTCAGCACAGGAGACTGTCCCTCACTCGAGATAGCACTGCGCACCGAGAACAACCAGCACCTGCTGGAGTATTGGCGCGACGAGAAAAACCGCGATGCCCTGGCGGGACTCTTCTCAGCAAAACGGATGAAACGCCTCTGCCCTGCTCCCGGCACCACGACCGAAACCCTCATCTACTGCTTCACCCACACGGTACGCAGCCATATCTATTTCTTCTCTGCCACTGCTGAAGAGCTGCGCCAGAGTGGTCTCACCGCCCTCTTCTTCCAGGTGGGCTCCCGACGTCCCAGCTGGCGTGTCTACAAGTTTTCACTGGAGGCGTGTGAATCGCTGGAGGCAGATGTAGGGCAGTTGCAGGGGGTCGAAAATTCGCAACTGCAGGATATTCTGTTACTCGAACGTCTCAAACTGATTGGGTATTGCGGCCTGCTGCAGGAGATCAGTCTGGAGTCCCAACGGGAGGAGTTCCGCCCGGAGGGCGAGCTGGGCAATAATGCCAATGAATTGCAACGTTTTGGTCACGAGCTGGGCGTTGCCCCCTTCGAGATTGAATCCCTGCACTATGTCCAGTTGCGCAAGGAGCTGCGCTATATCCACAAAACAGCCGTTGCCATCCATCACAATGGCAAGTCATGGCTTGGCTGGACCCGAGATATTTCTGCCCATGGCCTGCAGGTCGAGCTGGAAGATGCCTTTATCGGCGAGAAAAACGATGTGGTGACCATCGCCCTGCCCCGTCTGCAGGAGTTATCCAAGAGCATGGATCTGCAGCATCTCTCCTACCGGCTGGTTAGTCTCAACATGACTCGCACCGTGCTGCACCTCTGTATCGACGGGGATTCCGATCGTCATACCGGTCGTCAGTTCTTCAGCCTGCTGATCGAGAGCAACCAGAACAAGCTCAAGGCGGCGCAGGAGCAGCGCCGTTATCGCGGACTGGCGCGAGCCCTGCGCAATATTTACACCCACCACCTGTTCAACTCACCGGTCTATATCAACAAACTGAAGGGTGCCCCCAAGCCAGCCGCCATCGGCAAGTCACTCACTCCGCGCAGCCTGCAACAACTGTTAACCGCCTGTGCCGAGCAACCTGAGCAGGAGAACCTCTATCCGCTGTTTCAGGGGGAGTTGTTCAAGGAGCTGCTGATGAATCCGTTGCGAGCCATCGAGCGGGAGGACAAACCGCGTGAAGATGAGGTCTATATTGCCAGCATCCAGACCAAGGCAGGCCTCCCCATCTTCACCAGCCGCCTCGCCAGCAGCTTTAGCAACCTAAAAGAGAAGCGCCAGTTCATCGAGCTGGCACTGCAGCAGGGAGAATTCTACTCGGTGCTGGTCGGCATCTCCCGCACCGGACGCCCCGACACCAACTTCATCGCCAATGAGCTGGACTACATCGCCAAGTTCGCCATTCACAAGGCAAAGCGGCTGGAAGAGGAGTTGTGGAGTGTCGTGGGGGTTGGCGAGCTGACCGACACCACCCAGGCAACTCTGTTCCGGTTCGGCATCACGCAGCCGCCCCGCTGATCCCATCGACACGGGCGCACTATGTGCCCTGTTTTTTGTCATGCTGCCTGCGGATTGAGCAGCCATTCCAGGATCCGGGGAAAGTGATCCTCCTGCGCCTGCGGGGCGGTCAGCATATTGATGTGGTCATAGTCAAGCCGGTTGCCATTATCACGCCCCAGGCGGGTGTGACGAGCAGCCGAGCCTATCTCGTCGCTGAAACGGCGCACATCGGTCGGATGGCCCAATACCTTGTCGGCTCTGGCAGAGATCATCCAGAGTGGCGGCCAGTTGACCCGTGCCGCCCCTTCGTCATAGGCAAAACCGTCGTGAGGATCCCGCCAGGGGCCACACTTGACCCAGGGGATGGTCTCCTGCAGATAGCGCAGCGGCTCGTCGTCAGCACCTATCTTCAGAGTGCGAGCAGCCAGAAAACCACGGCGGCGAGCCAGCCAGGGGGCCAGCCGATTCCAGATCAGATCCACCTTCAGCCAGCGCTCGGGATTGTGCACCGACACGCCGCGTTTGGTACCAAAAAACAGCAGACTGGCCACCTGCTCCGCCAGCTCGGGAAAGCGCACCAGGGTCGAGGCCATGATGACGCCACCCCAGGAGTGGGCCACCCAGTGCACCTTGAAGCCATGATGGCGCTCGGCAATCCAGCGATGCAGGGCGGGCAAGTCCTCGGTGATTAGCTCGTGCTGGCCGTGCTCCGCCTGCTCGGCGATGGCCGGAGTGCTGAGCCCCCGTCCCCGCAAATCAGCCACATAGACCTGATAGCCGTGGCGGGCCAAAAAACAAGCCAGCCCCTTGCCCGATTCGGTGTAAAAGATGCGGCCGTTCTCGATGGCGCCGTGCACCATCAGGATCGGCTCGCCATGCACGGCGACCCGGGGTTTGATGTGGCGAACATGCAGTTGATGGGCGCCACAGGGGATAAACAGAGACTGCTGCAACAATTCCATTTTTATTGGTTTCCTCCTTGAAACACAGTCAGCGCTTGTCCCAGCGTTGTTCGCTGCAGGCCCGCGCCGCCAGCAGGCAGATCACCCCCTCCAGATCGTGATGATTGAGGGTGGCCGCAGCCTGCGCCCGCACCAGCGGCTTGGCATGAATAGCAATCCCAAGACCTGCCACGCCCATCATCTTGAGATCGTTAGCACCATCGCCGATGGCCACGGTCTGGGCGGCAGCAATGCCGTACTCCTGAGCAAGCTGCTGTAACACCTCGGCCTTGACGCTGGCATCAACGATGCGCCCGCTCACCTTGCCAGTCAGCTGACCCCCTTCCACCGCCAGCTCGTTGGCGAAGATAGCATCGAGCCCCAGCGCCTGCTGCAACTCGCCGGCAAAACGGGTAAAACCGCCGGAGGCGATGGCCACCTTCCAGCCAGCCTCTTTGAGGGTATCGACCATCAGTTGCAAGCCGGGCATCCACGGCATGTTGGCGGCCACCTCGTCGAGAATGGTGACCGGCGCTCCAGCCAGCAGGGCCACCCGGTTGCGCAGACTGTCGGAGAACTCCAGTTTGCCCTGCATGGCAGCAGCTGTTACCGCCGCCACCTGATCGCCGACCCCCGCCAGCCGCGCGATCTCGTCGATGCACTCGATACGGATCGCGGTGGAATCCATGTCCATCACCAACAGGCCGGGTTCGCTCAGGGTGGGTAGTGCCGGCAGGTGGCAGAGATCGATCTCCCACTCACCGCTCTTGAGCTCGGCCACCAACTCGGAAGAGAAGCGATCGCAGCCAAGCAGCAGCAGCGGCACCTCCGTCACCTCGGTGGGAGGATAGAGGGTGGCCACCAGCCCCTGCGCAGCCAACAGTGGTGACAGATGCGTCAGATGGGAGGCGCCCAGCCCCTTGCCAAACAGTACCAACCAGCCGCCCGCCTGCGGGGTCTCTGTCGGTTGCAACGCATCGGCGTTGAGCTGCCAACAGGGTGAGCCGGACAACAACGCAGGCCAATCGGATAACAGAGGGGGGAGCCGGGACAACAACATAAGAGATACGCCTTCCTTGGTGATCAGGGGGTTAACAATGCTGACCCAGAGTAGCGTATTGCTTTTTGCGCAGGCAAGCGCCAAGATCCGGCACTCATTGTCAGCATGAGGTCTCGCGCTTGCAGCGTCATCTTCCCATCAAACGTGTACTCAGTCTGGTAGCCGGCCTGCTGCTCGGCTGCTGGGTACTGGTTGTTCTCCTTCATATGCAGGGAGAGAGCCAGGCTGCGCTGCACACCGAAGCACGCAACCGCGCCCAGGCACTGGTCGCCTATGCTGCCCGCGACATGAAGCGCTGGATCAAGGAGGAGAACAGCAGTGAGCTGGAACGGCTGGCCCGGGATCTGGCGACCGAGCCGGAGATCCTCGATGTCACACTCTATGATGGACGCGGCATTCCCCTCGCCCAGTCGGAACAGGCCGTACCGCTGGAGAGCCTGCTACCCATCGGTGACAATAACAAATCGATGCCGGAACAAGGCAAGGGGCGGATCCAGTTCGTACAGGAGGTCCTGGATGGCGATCAGACACTGGGCTACCTGCGCATCACCCTGGAAGAGCAGCAGATGCTGGCGGACAAGGACACCAGACTCAAAACGATTCAGGAGAAACAGCGGCTGATATTGCTGATTGCGCTGCTGGCAGGTCTGCTTATCTCCTATGGCATTCGTCGCAACTATATGCGAGTGCGCAAGCACAAAAAACGAAGTCCTCCACCCTCCCCGCCGCCAACCAACAATGATGCGGCGCAGTAAACGGATAAAGAAACGGCGACCAGAGGTCGCCGTTTTTGCATGGTTCCAGAGGCTGCGGGATTAGTTGTCGCCCAACAGGACGGAATCCAGCGCGATTTCGATCATATCGTTGAAGGTCAGCTGACGCTCTTCAGAGGTGGTCTGCTCACCGGTACGGATATGGTCGGAGACGGTGCAGATGGTCAGCGCCTTGGCACCGTACTCTGCGGCCACGCCGTAGATACCGGCGGCTTCCATCTCGACACCCAGGATGCCGTATTTTTCCATGACGTCGAACATGGAGGGGTCCGGGGTGTAGAACAGGTCGGCGGAGAAGATGTTACCGACGCGCACGGCAACGCCCTTGTTCTTGGCGGCCTGCACGGCATTGGCAACCAGGTCGAAGTCAGCGATGGCAGCGAAGTCGTGATCCTTGAAGCGCAGACGGTTTACTTTGGAGTCGGTGCAGGCACCCATACCGATCACCACGTCACGCAGTTTCACGTCTTCACGCACGGCACCACAGGAGCCCACACGGATCAGGGTCTTCACACCGTAATCGGTGATCAGCTCTTTTGCGTAGATGGAGCAGGAGGGGATACCCATGCCGTGGCCCATTACGGAGATACGACGGCCCTTGTAGGTACCGGTAAAGCCGAACATGTTGCGCACGTCGCAGATCTGCTCGACGTTCTCCAGGAAAGTTTCAGCGATGTACTTGGCGCGCAGGGGGTCGCCCGGCATCAGCACGGTATCAGCAAAGGCGCCATCTTTCGCATTGATATGAGGAGTTGCCATTCTCTTGATTCCTTCACACTAGGTTGAGTTTTATTGTTTTATAAATTGCCCGCCGCCGAAGTGGCGGGCGGGTAAATTACAGGAAGCTGGTACCGTACGCCAGTTTCGGCAGGCCGTGGTAAGCCGCGATGCTCTGGCCGATATCGGCAAAGGTCTCGCGACGACCGACAGAGCCAGCCTTGACCGGCTTGCCGAAGAACAGCACCGGAATGTATTCGCGGGTGTGGTCGGTACCACCCCAGGTCGGGTCACAGCCGTGGTCGGCAGTCAGCACCACCACGTCGCCATCTTGCAGCAGCTCAAACAGCTCCGGCAGGCGGGAATCGAAATACTCCAGCGCACCGGCATAACCGGCAACATCACGGCGGTGGCCGTAGGAGGAGTCGAAGTCGACGAAGTTGGTGAAGACGATGGTGTTGTCACCGGCCGCTTTCACCTCTTCCAGCGTGCGATCCCACAGCTCGGTCAGACCGGTCCCTTTCACCTGCTTGGTGATGCCCTGCTGGGCATAGATGTCGGCAATCTTGCCGATGGAGACAACCTGGCCACCCGCATCTTTCATGTAATCCAGCACGGTCGGCGCCGGCGGCAGCACTGAGTAGTCGTGGCGGTTGCCGGTACGCTTGAAGTTGCCCTTGCCTGTGCCCACGAACGGGCGCGCAATCACGCGGCCGATGTTGTAGGGCTCCAGCAGCTCGCGCACTATGTGGCACAGCTCATAGAGCTTCTCGAGGCCGTAGGTCTCTTCGTGGCAGGCAATCTGGAACACGGAGTCGGCAGAGGTGTAGAGGATCGGCTTGCCGGTCTTCATGTGCTCTTCGCCCAGATCGTCCAGCACCTGGGTACCGGAGGCGTGGCAGTTACCGAGATAGCCCGGCAGACCAGCCTTCTCGACGATGGCGTCCAGCAGCTCCTGCGGGAAGCTGTTGTGGTGATCCTTGAAGTAGCCCCACTCGAACAGCACGGGCACGCCGGCGATCTCCCAGTGACCGGACGGGGTATCCTTGCCGGAGGAGAGCTCCTGAGCAAAGCCGTAGGCACCGACCACCTCGATATCTTTCTTCAGCCCTTCCGGGAAGTAGCCGGAGGCCTGCTCGCAGGCGTGGCCCAGACCCAGCTGGTTGAGGTTCGGCAGATTGAGGGCGCCACGGCCTTCAATTTCACCTGCCGCACACGCCTTGGCGATATGGCCAAGGGTGTTGGCGCCCACATCTCCGAACTTGTCGGCGTCGGCAGCAGCGCCAATACCGAAAGAGTCCATCATCAGAATAAAGGTACGTTTCATGGGTCTTCCCCTTGTTACAAATCGGCCAAGGTGATACGGCAGTACACTTCAGGCAGTGCTTCCGGCCGCTCGCCACCAATCCGAACAGCCGCCTGCACCATGCTGGCAGCCTGAGCATATTGCTCTTCAGTCTGAGCGTGGATCATCGCGATCGGCTTGTCAGCATCAACACTTTGACCCAGGCGGATAAAGTCGGTCAGACCGACCGCATAATCAAGTTTGTCACCGGCAGCGCGGCGACCACCGCCCATCGCCACCACGGCCAGACCCAGCTCGCGTGTATCCATGGCGGTCACGAAACCGCTGTTGGCCGCGAAGACCGGGCGCACGATGGCAGCCTTGGGCAAGTAAGCGTCATAACGCTCCATAAAATCGGCCGGGCCACCGAGACCAGTCACCATGCGACCGAAGATCTCGGCTGCCTTGCCGTTATCCAGCACCGCCTGCAGCTTGGTGCGGGCATCGCGCTCGTCGCTGGCAAGACCGGCAGAGATCAGCATCTCGGCGCACAGCGCCATGGTCACTTCGTGGATCCGCGGGTTGCGGTATTCACCTGTCAGGTAACGCACCGCTTCACGTACTTCCACCGCGTTACCGGCGCTGGAGGCCAGCACCTGGTTCATATCGGTCAAAAGCGCAGAGGTGCGGCAACCGGCACCGTTGGCCACGGCCACAATGCTCTTGGCCAGCTCTTCGGAGGCTTCGAAGGTTGGCATAAAGGCGCCGGAGCCCACTTTCACATCCATCACCAGCGCTTCGAGCCCGGAGGCGAGCTTCTTGGAGAGGATGGAGCCGGTGATCATGGCGATGGATTCGACGGTTGCAGTAATGTCACGTACTGCATAGATACGCTTGTCAGCAGGGGCAAGATCGCCGGTCTGGCCGATGATGGCCACGCCCGCCTCTTTCACCACTTTCAGGAAACGGTCGTTGTCGACCGAGGTCTGGTAGCCGGGAATGGCATCCAGCTTGTCGAGGGTACCGCCGGTATGGCCCAGACCACGACCGGAGATCATCGGCACGAAACCGCCGCAGGCAGCGACCATCGGGCCAAGCATCAGGGAGACAACGTCACCCACCCCGCCGGTGGAGTGCTTGTCGACAATCGGGCCACCCAGATTGAGGTGATCCCAGGTCAATACCATGCCGGAGTCGCGCATGGCGCAGGTCAGGGCAACCCGCTCATCCATGGTCATGTCTTTGAAGTAGACCGCCATCGCCAGCGCGGCAATCTGCCCTTCGCCGATGGTGTTGTTGGTAATGCCCTGAACGAAGAATTGAATTTCTTGGGTACTGAGCGCTTCACCGTTGCGCTTCTTGCGAATAATTTCTTGAGGCAAAAACATCTTTCATTCCCTCCGCCATTGCTGGCGTTACACAAGCCTGAATCCTTGCCCGCACACCGCATGGTGGGGGCTAACAGGGCGGACAGCCGTCCGCCCTCTCATCAACCTATTAGTAACCGCTGGTGTTGGCTGGCTTGTCGCCATGCCCCAGAGTGGCCAGCAGACTGGCCAGCAGGCTGGATGCACCAAAGCGGAAGGTTCGGGCGGATACCCAGTCGTTGCCGAGGATCTCTTCGGCCATGGCCAGGTACTGACCGGCAACGGCGGCATCTTTCACGCCACCAGCAGGCTTGAAGCCGACTTTCGGATTCTTGGCCTTGATCACTTCCATCATGATGCGTGCCGCTTCTGGGGTCGCATTGACCGGCACCTTGCCGGTGGAGGTCTTGATGAAATCGGCACCGGCATCGATACAGATTTCGGAAGCGCGACGGATCAGCGCCTCTTCTTTCAGCTCGCCGGTTTCGATGATCACTTTCAGCAGCACGTTGGCACCGCAGGCCTCTTTACAGGCTTTGACCAGATCAAAACCGATCTGTTCATTACCGGCCATGAAGGCGCGATACGGGAACACTACGTCCACTTCATCAGCACCGTAGGCGACAGCGGCACGGGTCTCGGCCACGGCGATCTCGATATCGTCGTTGCCGTGCGGGAAGTTGGTCACGGTCGCAATGCGTACGTCGGCAGCGCCGATCTCACGCAGGGTCTTGCGAGCGATAGGGATAAAACGGGGGTAGATGCAGACGGCGGCGGTCAGGCCAGCCGGTGACTTGGCCTTATGGCACAGGTCGATCACCTTCTGATCGGTGTCGTCATCGTTCAGGGTGGTCAGGTCCATCAGGTTCAGGGCGCGCTGAGCGGCCACTTTCAGATCAGTCATTCTGTTCTCCAAAGTCTCGATTTAATCCAGATAACCGGGCACCACCATACCATCCAGCGATGGATGCACAGGCAGTAATCCCCAGCTATACGGGAATGGAATTACAGTGCGAAGGCACCGGCACTATCGGGATGCTATTCAAAACACCCTGCAGGCACTGCGACTGTAAATAAGGCAAGAGCCCTGTCACTTTCTTACAAAAGTGCGGACTTGGTTCCATGAAGACTTGAGAATGGCCGACAACATCTGACCCGACTTCCCAATCAATTCCATTTGACCGCCAACACCCGATTTCATCGAGTATTAGTCATTGCCAGCACCCTGCTGGCAACGCCTATTTCAGCCGAGATACCCCCTGTTTGCAAGCCAGATTTGCCAATTTCAGAGGTACCTCACATCTGGCAAATCCAGGTCTATAAAAGCCTTACGAAAAGAAACGAGTCAGGATCCAGGAGTAGGCCAATCCCCCCAGATAGACCCCGACGATCCCCATTACCCCGGATAAAACGGGAGGCGCCGGGATCGGCAATTTGAGGAAAGAAAACAACAAACCAACTATAAAGCCGGCCACCATCGCCAGTAGCACTTCATTCATATAACCTCCGATTTGACTCATTTTATTATTAGTTTAGATAGGAAAACGGTTGTCACCGCTCCATACACGAACGCCACGGCAGATGCCGTGGCGTTCGTGTTTATACCCTGTCAGTCAGGCGGCGATTACATGCCGGACAGTGCCAGGAAGAAGCCTGCGATAGTGGCAGACATCAGGTTGGACAGAGAGCCAGCCAGTACGGCTTTCAGACCAAAGCGTGCAATGGTGCCGCGGCGGTTCGGCGCCATGGACCCCAGACCACCCAGCAGGATGGCAACAGAGGAGAGGTTGGCAAAACCACACAGCGCGAAGGAGATGATCGCCTTGGTGTGATCGGACATGGCCACACCGTTGATCAGCACTTCGTCTTTCAGGTACGGAGCAAAGTTCAGGTAAGCCACGAACTCGTTCACTACCAGCTTCTGACCGATGAAGGAACCGGCAACCACTGCTTCATTCCAGGGCACACCGATCAGGAAGGCCAGCGGGGAGAAGATCCAGCCCAGCAGCAGTTCCAGAGAGAGTTGCGGATAACCGAACCAGCCACCCACACCGGAGAAGATGCCGTTGATCATGGCGATCAGACCGATGAAGGCCAGCAGCATGGCGCCGACGTTCAGGGCCAGTTGCATACCGGCAGAAGCGCCAGCAGCAGCAGCGTCAATGACGTTGGCAGGCTTGTCATCCAGCTCGGCATCGGCAGAGCTTTCATCGTAGTTCGGGGTCTCGGTCTCGGGAACCAGCAGCTTGGCGAACAGCAGACCACCCGGTGCAGCCATGAAGGAGGCAGCAATCAGGTACTCCATCTTCACGCCCATGGAGGCGTAACCGGCCAGTACGGAACCGGCAACGGAAGCCAGACCACCACACATGACGGCGAACAGCTCGGAGTCAGTCATCTTGGAGATGTAGGGACGAACCACCAGCGGCGCTTCGGTCTGACCGACGAAGATGTTGGCAGTTGCAGAGAGGGATTCGGTGCGGGAAGTACCCAGTACTTTCTGCAGACCGCCGCCCAGCAACTTGATGACCATCTGCATGATGCCCAGGTAGTAGAGCACTGCAATCAGGGAAGAGAAGAAGATGATGACCGGCAGAACACGGAAGGCAAAGACAAAGCCGCCGCCACCGAACACTTCAAACATCTTGTTGCTGACCAGACCGCCAAACAGGAAGTCGATCCCGTTCTGGCCGTAGCTGATCACGCTGGATACCGCGTCGGACACGCCGACCAGGATATCGCGACCAACCGGAACATAGAGAACAAACGCCCCCAGACCGGCTTGAATTGCGAACGCACCGACAACGGTACGGACGTTGATTGCCTTGCGATTGCTGGAGAACAGCACCGCGATAAGGACGAGCGTCGCCATCCCTACCAGACCCATGAACAAATTCATTATTATCTTCCTCTAGTAGCACCTGGCTTGTTAGCGAGTTGTTATTAAACCCAACTAATCAAGGGGAGCGCATTATACTAATTAAAGTCCGATAAAATAGAATGCTGGTCACATTTTATCGTTATCAAAATGTCCAAGTGTCACAAAATTAGACAGCAAACGATTTTTACGCTCATTTTTTTTTCTGACAACTAAATCAGGTGTTGCGAATTTGTTTCGTGGCTATTGGTCGTGATGGAAAATATGCCGGGCAGTTTCAAATAACACCTTGGTAACATCCGCCGATGATTCCTCCCGCAAGGTCATCAATATTTCCGCTATTTTCGGCAGCGCTTCCGGGGTATTCCGGGTGCCTTGTGCGCCTTGTAAGGGTATATCGGGCGAATCGGTTTCCAGCACCAGGGCCTCGAGCGGCATGGCCCGAAATACCTCTCGCGTCTTGTTCGCCCGTTCAAAACTGATTACCCCGCCCACCCCGAGTCGAAAGCCCAGTTGCCAGAAGGCCTCCGCCTGCTGCAACGAACCGCTGAAAGCATGGATCACCCCGCCACGTGGCGGCTTGAAGCGGCGCAACAGCTTGGCCACAGTGTCATTAGCGCGCACCGAGTGGATCATCAGGGGGAGCCCGGCATCTGCAGCCAGCCGGATCTGAGCCTCAAACAGCGCAAGCTGCCCCTCCTGCGGCACGTGAGAACGGAGGTCCAGCCCGCACTCACCAATGGCCACCAGCCTGGCAGGTTGACTCATCACCAACGCTCGCAGCCGTTCCATCACCCCCTCCCGCTGCTCACCGGTATACCAGGGATGAATGCCCAAACCATAAAAAAGTCCGTCATGCTGATCTGCCAGTGCCATCACACGAGTCCAGTTATCCTCTGCGATGGCAGGAATGATATACTGCGTCACCCCTAATGCCCGGCAACGGGCCAGCAGCGCCTCCCTGTCCTGGTCGAACACCGGAAAGTCGAGATGGCAATGGGTATCTATCAGCTGCATATCACTCACACCTGTTTGCGGTATTTAATGGGTCATTGAACATGATGAACAACAGAAACAACGGCTTTACCCTGATTGAACTGGTGTTGGTGATCATAGTGCTGGGGATCCTGGCCGTCACCGCCCTGCCACGCTTTATCAATATCAAGGATGATGCCCTGAAAAGCACGGTCTCGGCGACTGCTGGCAGCTTTGCCAGTGCAGTTCAACTGGCAAATGCCGGCTGGTCGGTGAAAGTGAAGGGGGAGTCTATCGGGCTCTACAACTTGAGTAGCTTTGGCAAAGGCGATCTTGATATTAATCGCTATGGTTGGCCTGTAGGCACGAAAGAGGACTATAACCAAGCGCCAGATACAACATTTCCACCTGGCTCTAACGAAAACCAGATCTCTGTTAACAACGAAGATGACTGCAAGCTACTCTTCACTGGATTACTTGATACAGAGCAGACTGTTCCTGACTTAGACAATAACAACACTGAAACTGACTATAGTTCCGAACTTATTATTGCAGATGACCAAACTGAGATCGGAGGGTTAGAGCATCACAACTGCCGCTATATCCTGCGTGATTCTATCGGCCGCTTCCCGGAGCACCCCGACGGCCTCGGCTTCGAGTACAACAGTGTTACCGGTGCCGTGACCCGCAATTTTGATTGAGCTCAGCCTCTTCTGCGCAAGCTCGCTCTTTGCTTGAGTCCTCATCATAACGAACCGGTGTGCAGCAGCGCCGGTTCTCCTGAGTGAGCCCCCACTCCTCGCACCACGCATCGTAACGGGCCAGCCAACGCAGCAATACCCCTTTCATCATCACACCTCCGCCAACAGGTTCAGGTCAAAAACCATCCTAATCAGAGTCGACAAGGGGAGCAAGCCATCACCATTTTTGCGGTCGGTCGAGATAGAAAGAGCCGGTCAGCATGGCTGACCGGCTCTTTTAAGATTCCCTGAAGAGGTTATCAGATGAGCGATAGCTCATCCGCCTCAAAGGCTCTTCAGTTTCTCTTCCGGCAGAGCCAGCTCGTCGTTGTGGTTGACGCCGATACCGCGCTCCAGCACATGACGGGCGATGGCGTGGGCCTCTTCCAGCGAGTGCATGCTGTAGGTACCACACTGGTATTCGTTCAGCTCGGGGATCTTGCCCTGCTCCTGCACGGTCAGCACGTCGCTCATGGCGGCCTGCCAGGCGGCGCCAACCCGGGCTTCGTCTGGTGCGCCGATCAGGCTCATGTAGAAGCCGGTACGGCAACCCATGGGGGAGATATCGATGATCTCCACGCCGTTGCCGTTCAGGTGATCACGCATGAAGCCGGCAAACAGGTGCTCGAGGGTGTGGATGCCGCGCTCGGAGAGGATCTCCTGGTTCGGCACGCAGAAACGCAGGTCGAACACGGTAATGGTGTCCTTGTTCGGGGTCTGCATGGTCTTGGCCACACGCACCGCTGGCGCTTCCATACGGGTGTGGTCAACGGTAAAACTGTCCAATAACGGCATTTCTGACTCCTGATTTGGTTACCAGAACCAGCCCCCACGGGAGAGCTGATCCTTGCATTGACGGTACTGGGCGCCGTAGCGCTGGGCGCGAGCTTCCACCTTGCGAGAGGTCTTCATCAACCACCCCTTGCTGCGATAGCTGCCACGCCGGTAGCCACCCCACCCTTCGTGATAGTTGAGGTACTGGCCATAGGCATCCCACTTGGAGGTGCCATTGAGCCGCTGGGCTTTGTTAGTGTACCAACCCATAAAATCGATGGCGTCGGCAAAATCATCGCGGTCACTCCAGCTGTTGCCGGTTTCCCGCTGGTAATCCGCCCAAGTTTCATCTTTGACCTGAGCATAACCATAAGCCGAACTGGCCCGCCCGGTCGGGATGAAGAGGAAATACTGCATCGGCGGCTGAGCATCATGTACGTACGAGGACTCCTGATACATCATGGCCATCACCACATGGATCGGCGTCCCCCACTTCTCGTTCATCTTGAGCGCGGCCTTGTGCCACTCCGGCTTCTCGCGAAAGATCTGGCACAGGTTTTCCGGCTGAGCCGGCGGGCGGGTACTGCACGCAGTGAGTACTGCCAGCAGGCCTGCCACCGCCACGATGCGCTTTCGGGACATCAGAGCAGAACTTGATTTGCTCTCCTGAACATAACGAGGCAAAAACGACATCAGATAGCGTCTTCGTTCTCTTCGCCGGTACGGATACGAATGACACGCTCCACCTCGCAGACGAAGATCTTGCCATCACCAATCTTGCCGGTACGGGCGGTGTTCTGGATCGCTTCCAGACAGGCATCGAGATCCTCGTCCTGCACCACCAGCTCCACCTTCACTTTCGGCAGGAAGTCGACCATATATTCGGCGCCGCGATAGAGCTCGGTATGGCCCTTCTGGCGGCCGAAGCCCTTGACTTCGGATACGGTCATACCGTTGATGCCGATCTCGGCCAGGGCCTCGCGCACATCGTCCAGCTTGAACGGTTTGATGATGGCTTCAATCTTCTTCATGGTGACTCCTTACCAGTTCTGTTTGCCGAACCCGGATGTAATGGGGTAACGGCGATCCTTACCAAAGTTGCGAGCCGTAATGCGGGGCCCGACCGCCGCCTGACGGCGCTTGTATTCGTTGAGATCCACCAGGCGGATCACCTTGCGCACCACCGCTTCCTCGAAGCCCTCGGCCACCATGTCGGCCACGGACGCATCCTCTTCCACATAACGCTTGAGGATGGCATCGAGGATGTCGTATGGCGGCAGACTGTCCTGATCCACCTGATCCGGCGCCAACTCTGCTGAAGGGGGGCGGTCGATAACCCGCTGCGGGATCACATAGTCGACCGAGTTGCGATATTCGCACAACTTGAAGACCAGCGTCTTGGGCACATCTTTCAGCACGTCAAAACCGCCAGCCATGTCACCGTACAGCGTGGCATAGCCAACAGCCATTTCACTCTTGTTGCCAGTGGTCAGCACGATACGACGACGTTTGTTGGAGAGCGCCATCAGCAGCACGCCGCGGCAGCGGGCCTGCAGATTCTCTTCGGTCGTATCGCGAGCGGTACCTTCAAACAACGGCGCCAGCTGGGTCATAAATCCTTCGAACATCGGCTCGATGGAGATGATGTTGAACTCAACCCCCATCCGCTCAGCCTGCTCCTTGGCATCTTCCACACTCATCTGGGCGGTGTAGCGGAACGGCATCATCACCGCTTGCACCTTGTCGGCCCCGATGGCATCGGCCGCGATGGCCAACGTCAGCGCCGAGTCGATGCCGCCGGATAGGCCCAGCACAGCGCCGTGGAAGCCGTTTTTGGTAACGTAGTCGCGCACTGCCAGCACCAACGCCTTATAGGTCTCGGCCAACGGCTCCAGCGGTGCAGCGGGTTCCCGCGCCTTCACTGGCTGGCCATCGGCAAAACGTACCAGCGCCAGCTCTTCGGCAAACGGGGCCAGCTTGTGAGTCAACTCGCCCTGGCTGCTGAACACCTTGGAGCAGCCGTCGAAAATCAGCTCGTCCTGACCGCAGACCTGATTGAGGTAGACCAGCGGCAGACCGGTCTGATCGCAGCGCTCGGCCATCAGCTCGCGGCGGATCCAGGGTTTTTCCTGATCATAGGGCGAGGCGTTGATGGTGAGCAGCAGCTCGGCCCCCGCAGCCTTGGCGGCCAGCGCCGGGCCAGGCTGCCACAGGTCTTCGCAGATGAGTAGACCCAGATTGTGACCACGGAAGGGAACCACACAAGTCTCGGCCGCGGCGGTGAAGTAGCGCTTCTCGTCGAATACCCCGTAGTTGGGCAGGTCCTGCTTGAAGTAACGGGCAATCAACTTGCCTCGCTCATAGAGGGAGGCTGCGTTATAAAGAGCCTCACCTTCACGCCAGGGATGCCCGACCAAAATGGCGCAGTTGCCCTGCCATTCGGCAATGCGAGCCAGCGCGGCATCGACCCGCATCATCAGATCGGCGCGCAGCAGCAGATCTTCCGGTGGATAACCGGTCAGGGCCAGCTCGGAGCAGACCAGCAGATCGGCACCTTGCTGCTCGGCCTGAGCCGCCGCAGCGAGCACTTTGTCAGTGTTATCTTCGATGGCGCCTACCGTCAGATTCAACTGGGCAAGCATCAGAGAGAGGGCTTTTGCCATGGCGATGCATCTTGTATTCGAAAATGATGGGGAATGATAAAGAAAAGGCGCTGGCTGTGCCAGCGCCCCGGATTCAAGGGGTACAACTTAGATTGGCCGCATTGGTTACACCATTATCCACCAGCAGGGCACAAGGACCACTAATCACCTGACCGTTGGCGGGTGGCGTCATGGCGATGCTGAGGGAAGCTGGTTTCAACAAGTAAGTTTTATTTCCCTGTGCACTGTAGGAGAAGTTCACCACCAAGCTACTATTTTGCGCTGCCGTACAGACATAGGTAGCCGGCTGGTTGTTAGCCTGGGGTTTATCAATACGGCAAGTAGCCCCCGTAGTTGTGGTACTGACATTCAAGCCACCGAAGGTATTTTTGCTGCAAGATACTGGCGCAGTATTGTTGCCATTCCCCTGCTCAAGACACTCGATCCGTCCCGATACCGTGAGAGTTGGCACAGTCTGGGAGCTGGTATCGATCGAGATAGGCATGGTGGCGACCTTGGCCTCACTTCGATCTACCGGTGAGATAAGTGAAGCTGTGATCCCCGAGTTACCTTGGTAGGCCGTCACCTTGATCGATGCACTTTGCAACACGTTGGATGCATCCTTGGTGCTCTTCTTGGCGGACAAATAACCACGGCTGTAGCTACCAAAATAATAGCTGCCAAGATCAACGACTGTCTTGACAGGCTCGTTGGTCACACCGACATAGTCAGAGGCACTGCCAGTCAACTGGCCACTCAATGGCACCAAGCTCCACTCCGCCAGCATGGTCAGATTGATATCCTGAAACGGAACCTTGGCCAACAGATCCTGAGAGGTCAGATCGAGCTTCGAGAGACTGTCCGGCGAGAGCAGATCCACGTAGATACCTCTAGCAATCAACTGGGCGGTCCCCGTATTCATGGTGATCTTGGTGCTGGTATCTCCCCCTGTCGCAGCATTGGCAGGCAACCAATCCGCAAATTCGGTGATCGTCGGCGGCGTGGCCGTGGGGTTTGCGGTCCAGTTGAGGGTGTTTTTCTGCCAGGTGATGTAGGTAGTAACTACGTACTTGATGTAGTTCTGATAGCTGGTCTGGTTTGCGGGCTTGGCAAGAAAATCAGCGCTGGTCACGACAACTTTGATCAGGTTCCAGTCAGGCAGCGGGCGATAGTAACCATCAAGTCTGACAAAGCGGCAGGCATCCACATAATCGCCACTATTGACCGATGAGAGGCCACTGTTGTAACGCAGTCGACTGGTATTGAGTGGAGCGTAAAACTGTTCGAAACTGCTGCCGCTGCCATCGAAATGATCCTTGCAGCAACTGGTGCAGAGACTCGGTTGATCTCTGACACTGCTGTTGAGTACCCCGGTCTGCTTGGTAACCTGGGAGCCCACATTCCAGTACAACAGGTTGCTGCTGGTCAAAATGGCCTTACCGGGCAGGTAGGCATTGACACTCGAGCCATAACTGCAGGAACAGGAGACCGATGCCAGATCCTGCAGCACCTGTTGAGTATTGCCACCATTGTCTGGCTTATAGGTAACAGTCTCGAATTGCACCAGTTTGCCAACAGAACCATCCTTGGAGGTCACGGTGGGCAATGGCTTGCTGGTCTCTTGCTTGCGCCCTTCCTGGTCAATCTGGATGGAAATGACATCGGGCGCGACCCCGGGGGTATAAACCACATGGGGCGGCTCACGACTGGTATCCAACCCCCCGTTAAACTGATTCTGGGTTAATGACTCAACAGGCGATACCGCACCGGAAAGCAACAAGGAATGGGACTGCCCGACGCTGTCGCTCCAACTGACAGTGACATTGACCACCTTTCGGCCAGGATAGGCATGCAAATAACCCGCCGGGATAGCCGTCTGCCAGCCAGAGCCATTCCAGTACTGATTACTGACGCTCCAACTAAGGGCATAAGTCCCACCGCCATCAGGAGGTGTTGCCGAACTGGAACCTGCCGCGATACTGTTATAAGCAGTAAGCGGTGAAACCGCGCTTACCACTCCATTGAAGGTACGAAACGCATCCAGTTTTGACTCCGCCAGACGCATGGCTACCTCATAACGGCGGCTATCCTGGGAGGTATTGAGCAACGAACGAGACATAGCCACCAGTCCTGCGACCCCCACTCCCAGCAGAACCAGGGTGATCAAAATCTCTAACAGCCCAAATCCCTTGTGCGGTTTCATACATGCTCCTACCAGTCGCGCCAGCTACCAGGCACCAGATTGATGCTCTGAAACGCAGCTCCATTTTCGATATTGCTCAACACCGCCTGATCATACTTGGCATCAAAGGTGCCGTTAGCCGTTTTGCCCAGTTGATAGTTGGCCACCACGGCACCGTTGACGATAGCCCCCCCCTTCAAGCTGATATCAGTAGTCGCCGTAGCAGGCGTGGATGAATAGGCAAACACCAGCCCATAGAGGGTAGCGCTCCCATTGACCATCAGATTGCCATTGCGAACGATGAGTACCACGGGCGCAGCAACCGAGCCGATAGACCCACCCGGTTTGCAGTCTCCATCGACGATAATCAGGCCGCTTGAGGCGGTCGAGAGCGAGTCGCAATTATTCAACCGTTGTACTGCTCGTGACTCCAGATTGGCCCACCCCGTAGCGTCATCATTCTCGTTAAACAGATACCAGACCAGGTCTGTGGGGAATGCCGTATCATTATCTTTGATGTCCGACTGCTTATCACCCTTCTGGCTAATGTAGGTACTACACCCGCCGCTGTAGTCTCCCTGGTGGCAAGTCTGACCAGAACCATTGGTCAAATCCACATTGCCATTCGTCCAGACAGATAACGGAACCCCTGGCCCCCCACCGTTAGGGTTGGCCACCACAGTGAAGTTGCCGGATACTGCCATACCACCGGCAACTGTCAGGGGGGCTGCGGGAGTGCCGGCCAACACGCTTATCTTGATGGCCTTCACCTCAACCTCTGCATTGGCGGTACTGTCCACCAGGGTTGCCATAGTGCGCACTTTAACCGGAACTACGTTCGCCCCACCGACAATCACGGTCGGTTCCTCCAGAGCCCACAGGGTATAATTGCCAGCCGAAACAGTGATAGATATACCGCTACTGGGGGTGCGCCAAGCTGCATCCTGCGCAAGCCGTCCGACCCCATCCGAGAGACCCAGCTCGGCCAGTGCCAACGCCTGCCGGTACTGTACTTCATTAAGACTGACACGACGGTCAGCAACCATCAGCTTGCCCACCAGCAAAGAGATGCCAAGCAGGATCACAATAAGCAGCAGCGTAATAGTGAATGTGGTAAAGCCAAGATAACGTTTCATGGCATCAATACCCGTCGTTACGCAGCTTGATATCACGCTGCAAGGTGAGTTTAAGTGCACTATTTGCCTTTAACTGACCCGATATGGCCAAGCGCACCGTTCTCGCGCCAGCCGACGCACTGCTTCCAAGCAGCGAAAAAGTGAGGTCAGTCACCTCAATGGTGTCATCGGTACTGAGTAAATTCCCCGTGCTGCAACTGGTACCGAGCTGCACCCCTTTGTCGGTACTGTCGTAGCTGTAAATAAAGATCTCATTGGCACCGAGGGTTCCATTGTTATCATCATCGTATTTCAGCCGGATACAGCGATAAATCTTGGAACCAGTGATCGTCTCATTCATCAGGTCGCTGCCAGTATCAAAATAGAAGGGGGATCTGGAGCCTGATGCAGCATTGAGAAACACAGTAGCTCCCTGATCGTAACCAGTTCGCTGTACATCACGGGCAATCATGTCCGTGATACTTTGCAGCTCCTGATTTAGACGACTTACCTGCATCGATGTTTGATTGGCCTTGAGAATAGTGGCGAACAAGGATGTTACGGCTGCGACCAAAAACAGACCTGCGACCATGGCCACCATTAACTCGACGATGTTAAAGCCTCGTGCCAGACCTAATCGCATGGAGAGCTCCCCGTGACTGGCTCGGTTCTCACTCGCCCATTTGTGGCAATAATAACCCTGTGCTCAGAGGTCCCGTTCTTCAGACAAATAGAACCATTGCCCAAACCGCCACTGCCGTGAAGATCTTTGAATGAGCCTCTACGGTTATTGATTTCAAGAGCATTTTCAGAACCGGATAATTCATAGTTTGTCGTCAGAGTAATGCCGTTAAACTCGCTGGCATCAACGCCCTTGCGACCTTCAATAACAGAACATGAATCCGAGCAGCTATTACATGCCGAATCAAGAGCGATGCGATAGCACCAATTGGCCTGCCCCGCATTGAATATCTTGAAGATTATCGGCTTATTACGTTTGATAGCCTCAGACTTGAGCAGCATGATATCCGTGTAAACGGCTTGGGTAGCCGCCTTGACCATCTGCTCCTGGCGCAATGACTGATAACTGGGGATGGCTACGGTTAGCAGCAGGGCGACCAGAGCCATGGCGATCATCAATTCAATCATGGTAAAACCGGCTGAGCGCCCCTCTGCGAATTCCATTGGCTAAAGACTCCTTTCTTTTCGCACATGCCAGTAGAGTATGATGTCAGTACTATCCTATAGTATCTATCTGTTTAACGAACCCTGCCGCGCCCATGAGAATCAAACAATCCGGAATCACCCTGCTGGAATTGATGGTGGTCGTTGCCATCGTTGCCATCATTGCCGCTGTCGCCTACCCGAGCTTTACTGACGGTCTGCGTAAATCTCGTCGAGCCGATGCCATCAAGGGCTTGCTGACCATGCAGCTCAAACAAGAAGAATTTCGCATCTCCAATGCCAGTTACAGCAGTGCGATAGCCAGTGTGGGCAACCCAACCAGCGATTACTACACCTTTAGCATTTCTGGCGCCAGCGCCACCGCCTACACACTAGTGGCCACCAGCAAGGGGGCCCAGGTCGGCGACAAGGCCGGCAATACGGCCTGTGATACCCTGACTATCAACAAGGCCGACATCAAGACGCCTGCCGAGTGCTGGAACTGAACGCTACCAGCATTCGGTGGCTGTCATGGTGGCTCGTGATACCCCCTGCAGTCCGCTCTGATCGAGAGTCAACAATCCACAGGGATCGCCATTCATCACACCTGTCGGAATGGCGGTCAGGGTATAACGGGCCCCACTGGCATTGAGCGCTACATTGTAATACGCAGCCCCCCCATCCCTCGGCAGGGTCGCCAAGCCGGCAGAGGCTAGGTTACCGGCGTCGTAATTGCCATTGGCAGTAAACTCCCGCTCCAGATATTGCGCCGCTTCCAGCAACACTGCCTTGGCTTCGGCCCGCTTGGCAGCCGCCATGTAGTTGTTGTAACTGGGATACGCGATCGCGGCCAGAATGGCGACCACTGCGACCACTATCATCAACTCAATCAGGGTAAAACCACGTTCCATGCCAACCTCTACTCCAGTTGCAACCAGGACTGGCGGCCACCCAGATCGCCTGCCCCCTCTTCCAGCGTGACCGAGATATTTCCGCTGGAGCCGCTGATATATTTGCGCTCCATCTCGGCATCTTCCACTACGCTTGGCGTCGTGGTGAGCTCATCAAATTGCTTGCCGCTGACCGGCACCTTGATGTCATTGCCGGCTTCATCCTCGATCGCGACGTAATCATCATCGTTGACGGCCCCGTCGCCGTTAACATCAAACACCGAGTAGGTGAGTCTGGCCCCCGAGATGGGATCCAGCTCCATCAGCCAGGAGCGGCCACCAAAGTCACAGGCATCCGCCGACGGGATCAAGGTATTGAAGATCAATCGCTTATGCCGATATAGCATCTCGGAGACGGCCCGCTCACCGACCCCCTTGCTCAAGCTTGGCGATTTCAATAGCAGATACCAACCCTTTTGGCTGGTGTAATTGACATTCCGGTTGGAGACAACCCTCACGTTGAACTTGATAGTGGTGCCGTTGGCCACAAACTCATGGGTGATGCTCTGCTGCAACAGCTGGCTACTGAGCACGGTAGCCCCCGTATCCCAGATACCGTACACCGCTTCCAGCCTCGGCGTGGCGGGAACCAGTTTGTCATCATTGGTAAAATAACTGCCAGTCCCCATCATCACCATAACCCCCCCTTTAGGGTGCCGAATAGCCAAAGGACGCATGGTGATCGGCTGACGCGTACCGGCACTGCAGCTGCCATTACAAGCCTGGAACAGCGGCTTGGGCTTGTTGCCCGTTTTCAAAGCACTTCCCCACTGGGCACTGTTTTTGTCAGTCAGATCGAATTTCCACAGATTGCCGTGCAGGTCACCGGCATAGACATAGTCGACAACCCTGTCCCCGTCTTGATCTACCGGCAAGGGGGAAGATAGACCGTTGGGCTCGCTGGAAGACCCTACCTCGGTATCAATCTCTTTGATGATGGCGCCAGTCGCCAGATCCAGCACAAACAGCCTCGCAGTCTGACTGGTGCTGTTGTAACCATTCGCAACCAGAGCAACCCATTTGTTGTCGGCTTTGACCCGCACCAGAGTGGGTGCCGCCAGTGCAACCCCCATTTCGCTATCGGTGAACTCCCACAGCATCTTGTCGGCGGTGAAGTTATCCGGGGCCGTCACATCGATGGCAAATACCGCCTTGCCACCGGCACCGGTGGATCCCAGCAAGATGCTCTTCCAGCGACTGCCCAGATAGGCATCGCCTACCCTGGGCGTCCCATCCACATAGTAGCGATGGCTGTAATTCGGTCTGGTCAACTGATTCAGCTCGCCCAGCAGGCTGGACGGGATATAGGCCAGTCGCTCGACACCGTCGGCGACTCGAAATCCGTGCAGCATACCGTCATTGGCACCGACATAGAGCATGGGTGGGCGCCGGGTAATCGCCGTCGAGCTTAGAAAAGCTTGGTAACCCTCCCGCTCGGTCTGGGTCAGACCGGCTGCACTGCTGTAACCGTAATCACGCTTGCCCACGTAGACGGGATCAGAATTGATGATGTCGCCGAGCAGATCACTACGATTACGAAACGCACCACCATTGCGCTGCTCACCACTGCGATCACCGCGCAGATAGGCGACACGGCTTTCTCCCTGGTTGTCACCAGCGACATTGAATAGAGCCCGGTTGGTCACATTCAGCGTATCCCAACGAAAGGGGATGCCGACACCATCTTGCCGGGTGAAGATATTGCGTGCCGAAGGCTCGGGGATTAAGGTAGCGGCATCCCAAGCGATCTCCCCAAGGGTGCCATCGCTGTTCAGCGGGATCGAGACCAGTTGCCCCGACCAGTCGCCGCTGTTGTAGCGGGCCTGGTAGATGTGGGTATTGCTGTCCAGCCGGGTTGCGTTGGCGGTCACTGAACTGGCTGAGCTGTTACGGGCGGCAATCTGTGCCAGCGTACTGCTCAGGGCTGCGGCGAAGGTATCCGGATCCGCCGCGCTGAAAAAGCTCCCCTTGCTGTTGACAGCCGCATGCCACAGATCGTCGATCTTGAACTCATCGGAATCATAAGGATTCGGCCAACTGCCCGGGATACCGTTGGCAGGATTGAGCGACCCGTTGACCCCGAGTCCGACGGTAAAGTTGACCAGATGCTGCCAGTTGGCAGGATCCGCCGTGCTGGCCGGCACCTTGTCGGCCAAATCGGCACGCAGGTCGGTTTTCCAGTATTTGAAGGCCACGTCCGCCAAGGTGTTCTTGATGCCATCCAGGTCCTGATCGCCGACCGAGGGCGAATCCCCGTTCCAGTAACCATCAGTCATCAGGATGTTGTAGCTCTGGCGGCAAGTCAGATGAGGAAGCGTGCTGCCGGCACGGGCAGACCAAGGGCCATTATTGTCACTGCGGGAAAAATACTCCCCAACCTCTTTCAGACCGGTACGCAGCGGTGTCCCCTTCGCCAAAATATCGCGGCCATACAGTTCATTGAAAAATGCGCTTCTGTCGGTACCCGAAAAAGGGGTGACACCACGAATAACACTATCCTTGGCATTGATGGTGGCAAAGCCGACCCGAATTCCCTCTCCCTGACTGGCAAAAGCTCGTCCCACGCCTGCCCGAGCAGCCAAAATCCGCGAGCGGTAATAGGTATACCAGTTGGCAAAATTCTGGATCTCTTCGTCATAGCTACAAACGGGAGCGTTTTTGCAGTCACTGCGATTGGAACGGTCACCATATGTTTTGCCAGACTGAATTTCCACTCGGGTATAGCTGTTTGCCAGCTTCACATTACCGCTACCCTTATAGTCGAAATAGACAGCCGGCCAGAAACTCTCGTCACGGTTGAAATAATAAGGAGAAAAATCAGTGTAATAGATGGCCCACCAAGCCCGATTAGTTTCAGTCAGGTTGCGACAACCGGCCGCCGTCTTCATAGGGTTGTGAGGGGCACAGGTCACTTTGGCATTGGCCATCAAGGAGCCATCCGCATTGGCCCAGGGACGATAGGTCAGCTGCGGGTTGTAATAGAGCTTGTTGTTATGGCTGGAGCGCACGTAGGCATTGCGGGCGTTGTCGCTGGCAAAGGTGATCGTATAGTTGTCGTAATCATCACTCCCGTAGACTTGGCTAGCGCGTGGATAGACATAACGCGCATCGTTCTCGATCAAGGACTCGGGCATGATCTCGAAATGCATCGAACCCGAATCATCTAGGGTAAACATGATATTGGGATCGGCCCGGGTGCCGAGATAGAGGGGAACCTGGGCAATATCGAGCGCCGCCTGTGCCGAAGCACAGCAGAGCATCACCGAAAGGCCAAAACCAAGTTTGCCCATACACCGCCTCCTAGCGACTATAGGTCGATTGCAACAGCACCCGGCTCTCGTCAGAGAGACCAAATCCCCTTGCAGTAATACGATATAGACGACGCTCACTGATGGGCTCATCGACTGCCAGATCCTCGCTCCCCCCCTGGGTATAGGGCAACCGTTCGATAAAGTATTCGGGAGCGCGCCCCGCCAGACCACTGTTGGTATAGGTACGCCAAGCGATCGAAGGGGAGGCAGGATCCACCGCGGTGTCGATAAATTCATACAGGCCCGCGCTGTTGTCATAGGGACCCGAGTTGCCAGCCTCGATATAGCGCTCGGCAGCGCGCAGGCCCGCTTCTGCCGCCTGCAATGCCTGCAGCGCCTCTTTCTGGTTACCCGCCATCTTCTCTTGCAACTGCGCCCCACGCATACTGGCCATACCCAGCAGGCTCACCATGACCAGAAAAATCAGGCTGATCACCAGCGCCATCCCCTGCTGTCGATCCATCATGACTGGGCTCCTCAAGGTAGCCGGTTGCGCAGCGCAACTGTGGTTTCGGCGACCCAGTACCAGTTGCGATCGGTCGCCCGGAAGGTGGCTCCGGCAAAGCTAAGGGCCTGCGGAGACGACACCACATTGCCTTGGTTACTGCGCATAAGAAGCTGTACTCCAATCCCCAGTACATTGTTCCAGTTTGGATTGCTGGCGGCGCTCACATAGCGATCTGCCGCCCGATCCCGGTTCTGATCCTCGCCGAATGTAAGTTGCATATTGGCCACCCCTTCGATAAGGGGCATACCTGCAGCCACCCCGTTCTTGCGATAAAGCGCGTAGGGGCTGCTGGCAGAGGGGCGGGCGATATAGTAGAGACGGGTTTCCACCCTGTTCACGACCGAGCCAAGACCGAATCGCTCCTCGGGTGGGCTGCTGGCCCCCCCCCAGGAACTGCTGGCATTGCCTGGCGTATATTTGTTGTCATTGGAGTGGACGATATTGACCTCACGCCCCCCTGCCACGCCCTGTACTTTGGTGACCTGAAATATTCTGGCCTTCTGACAGTCGGAGACCATGACAATATCTCCCTCGCACAGATCGCTATAACCCTGTGCGCCGGAACCACAATAGTCGGCCTTGCTGGATAGCTGCTGCACAAACAGCTGGGCGGCACTGTTATGATTATCACGACTGAGCGGAACCCCAACCCCAACCGGCCCCTGAACCAACAGGATATCGCTGCCCGGCATGGGTCTGGGCTCGGAACCGCTGAACAGAGCAGACAGCTCGGCTGGCAAAGTGGACGTCACATTGTCGTAACCACGCAAAAAGGTGGTGAAGTTGTAGGGCTGTGCCGTACTGTTATTGAGGGTATTGGTGATATTGACCCCCTGTTTGCTGAGACACCCCTGATAGCCCACCATACGCAGCTCTTTTTGCAGCAGATTGGTGGCAAATCCGCTATCTTCCCGCACCCGGGCAATGGCCTCGCCAGTGAGATAGGTTTTGTGATTGCCGAGAAACACCTGAATCATGACCCCCACCGTTATCAGCGAGAGCACCAAGGCGATCATCACCTCGACCAAGCCGATCCCGTGCTGGTGTAGCGGCAAACCGTTCCTGCTCATAGGTCCGTCCTCAGGATCATGCTGCGCGACGCAGGATCAGTCGACAGCCGACTGCTATCCCACTGAATAGTGATGGTGGCCCTTCCGGCACTGACCGATACGGCGCCATCGCCACCTGGTAGCTCGGCTACGACCCGCTTCCAGTGTTGCAGATCCTGAACCGCCATAGAGCTACCCGAGACAGTTTCGCCCAAGTCGATATTGTATTGCCCGTTCAGAGCCGCGCTGCGATTAGCCCGCATCATGTCGTTGATCATGTATGCATACTGGGTCGCCTCGGTACGCGTCAGCGCCGACTGGTTACTCTTGAGAGCCTGCAGTTGCAGAGTCGCCATGCCCAGAATACCGATGGAGAGCACCAGTACCGAGATCATGATTTCAAGCAGTGACAAACCCCGTTCTCGCATCATGGGCAGCTAGCCTCGGTAATGGAAGGGCGACCAGCCACTGTGATGTTGATATCACGGGAGGGCTCATTCCGACACTCATCAGGACGCAGGGAAAATACCCGTGCCAACGGAGTGCGGCCATCAAGAAAACCCTCGCTATTAAAACGCAGCAGGGAGGTATTGCTGCTCAATACCCCGCCCCCCATGTCGGGAAAGCCTCGCAACAACTCACCATTATCCAGTATGCCGTTACCGTTGCCATCGGCCCAGATCTGCCAGCCAGCCTCCCAGTGATGCTGGGTCAGGTTATCGGCAGAGGCGGAGAGGGTCACTACCGTGTTGCGGCGAATGGCTTCTGAGCGGGCAAGGTTGATGGCCGCAACAAAGTTGTTAGCCTGAGTATTGAGAGAAATAGTGCGCAGCAAAGCGTTGAAGGAAGGAACCCCCAACGTGAGTAACAAAGAGACGAGCGCTATGGTGACCATAAGCTCGATAAGGCTAAAACCTGAACGCAAAAACATCCTGTTTCGCTCTGATTTGTTCCAGGAGGACAGACACACTCCATGTGTGCTAAGCCAGAGTAAGGGCTTGCTGGCAGTCTATGCCGGGCACTTGGTGTTTCAATCCCGGCAATGCAAAAGTTCGAGCTGCATCATCAATTTTCGCTGCAATCTGGTTGCGAACATGAAAATAGGACTCGTTAGAGCCAAAAAAAAACAAAGCCACCTCAACGAGGTGGCTCTGGCAATAAACCGACATCCAGCGAGATGAGAGGGATCAGAGGATCCGCAGCTCTGGCGGCACTTCAAACACCACGTTCTCTTCACGGCCTGGATGCTCGGCGACCACCTTGCCACCCAACTCCCGCAGGCGTGCAATCACAGACTGCACCAGCACCTCGGGAGCAGATGCGCCAGCAGTGACGCCGATCGCCTTCACCCCTTCCAGCCAGCTCGCCTCGATCATCGACGCATCGTCGATAAGATAGGCTCTGGCACCCACCTTCTCGGCCAGCTCGCGCAGACGATTGGAGTTGGAGGAGTTGCGAGACCCCACCACCAGCATGGCGTCCACCAGCCCCGCCATCTCCCGCACCGCATCCTGACGGTTCTGGGTGGCATAGCAGATGTCATCCTTGCGCGGCCCCTGGATCTTGGGGAAGTGCTTGCGCAGCGCATCGATCACATCAGAGGTCTCGTCCACGCTCAGGGTGGTCTGGGTGACAAAACAGAGGTCATCCGGATTCTTCACCTTGAGCCTAGCGACATCTTCCGGCGTCTCCACCAGATACATGCCACCCTCACGGTTCTCGTACTGACCCATGGTGCCGATCACCTCGGGGTGGCCGGCATGACCGATAAGCACGGCTTCTGAGCCCTTGCGGCTGGCGCGATGAACCTCCATGTGCACCTTGGTCACCAGCGGACAGGTGGCATCAAATACCTTGAGGGCGCGGGACTTGGCCATCTCGCGCACTGTCTTGGCCACGCCGTGAGCAGAAAAGATGACGATGCTGTCGTCAGGCACCTCGTCCAGCTCCTCGACGAAGACAGCGCCCGCATCTTTCAACTTGTTCACCACATACCGGTTATGCACCACTTCGTGGCGGACATAGATGGGGGCACCGAACTTCTCCAGCGCGCTTTCGACAATACTGATGGCGCGATCGACACCGGCGCAAAAACCGCGAGGGTTAGCGAGCAGAATATCCATTAATGCACCTTCTCCTCATCATCAACGCCCAGGATCTCCACCTCGAAGGTGACGGTATGACCGGCCAGCGGGTGGTTGAAATCGACCGTCACCGACATCCCGGCTACCGCCCGGATGATGCCCGGCAGCTCGCTGCCATTGGGCTGATCGAACAGGATGATGGTGCCGACTTTTGGCTCCACATCGGCGCCAAATTTGGCACGGTCGAGATGGTAGATATTGTCGGGATTGGAGAGACCAAAGGCCTCTTCCGGCGCCAGAGTAAAACTCTTGCTCTCCCCTTCGCACAGGCCCAGCAGACACTGCTCGAAGGTGGGGGTCAGGCTGCCATCGCCCATCCGCAGGCGGGCTGGTTTGCCGTGCAGCGCCGTGCTGTCGGCAACCGAGCCATCTTCCAGCTTGATGGAGAAGTGGAACAGCACGCTGCTGTTAGCGGTGATCTGCTGGCTCATGCCTGCTCCTTTTTCTCACCACGGAAACCGTCCAGCACGATCATGGCGGCCCCGATAAAGATAAAGCTGTCGGCCAGATTGAATGCCGGCCAGTGCGCACGCTGCCAGTAGAAGTCGAGGAAATCGACCACATGGCCCAGCACCAGTCGATCAAAGACGTTGCCGAGGGCGCCACCGATGATGAGTGAATAGGCGATACCGCTCCAACGCTGGGTCACCGACTGCTTGCGCAGCCAGTGGATCAGCAATCCACAGATGGCAAAAGCCAGCACCGCGAAGAACCAGCGCTGCCAGCCCCCCTGATCAGCCAGAAAGCTGAATGCGGCGCCCTTGTTGTAGACGTGAACCAGGTTGAAGAAGGGGGTGATCTCCACCCCCGGGTAACCAAATGGCAGCAACTTGACCACGGCGAGCTTGCTCGCCTGGTCCAGTACAAAGGCCAGCACTGCCAGCCACAGCCAACGCAGGCCGCTTTTATGTTGAGTCATGTTCATCAGGCAAATTGACGAGTTTCGCCGTCACCCTCAACGTTGGTCACACAGCGACCACAGATCTCTTCGTGACCCGCGATGGTGCCCACATCTTCTACATGGTGCCAGCAGCGGTCGCACTTGGCGGCAGCAGACTGGGCCACGCTCAGCCACAGGTCATCACGCTCGGTCGCCACAGAGCCTTCCGGCGCAGTGTCAGCCACCACCACCTTGGCTTTGGAGGTGAGCAGCACGAAGCGCAGCTCATCGGCCAGGGCATTCAGGCGTGCAGCCAGCTCCGGCTTGGCGAACAGGGTCAGCTCGGCCTGCAGGGAACCGCCGATGCGCTTCTCGCCACGAGCCACTTCCAGCGCCTTGTTCACTTCACCACGCACGGTGAGGATCTCGGCCCAGAACTCGTCGTTGAGGGTTTCACCCGCTTCCAGCCCGAACAGGCCGTCGTACCACTCTTCGGTGAAGACGAACTCGCCGCGCTCACCCGGCAGCAGGGCCCAGATTTCATCAGCGGTGAAGCTCATAATCGGCGCCATCCAGCGCACCATGGCCTCGGCGATGTGATAAAGGGCGGTCTGGCAGGAGCGACGGGCCAGGCTGTCGGCCTTGGCGGTGTACTGGCGATCCTTGATGACATCCAGATAGAAGGAGCCCATCTCGATGGAGCAGAACTGCATCAGCTTCTGGGTTACACCGTGGAAGTTGTACTCGTCGAATGCCGCCATGATCTCGGCCTGTACCGCTTTGGCACGACCCACAGCCCAGCGATCCACCACTACCATGTCGGCAGGTGCCACCATGTCGGTCGCCGGATTGAAGCCGTTCAGGTTGGCCAGCAGGAAGCGGGCAGTGTTGCGAATACGACGATAAGCATCGGCAGAGCGCTTGAGGATCTCGTCGGAGACAGTCATCTCGCCGGTGTAGTCAGTGCTCGCTACCCACAGACGCAGGATGTCGGCACCCAGCTTGTTCATCACGTCCTGCGGGCTGACCACGTTGCCGATGGATTTGGACATCTTGCGACCCTGACCATCAACAGTGAAACCGTGAGTCAGCACCTGGTTGTACGGGGCCTTGTCTTTCATGGCCACGCCGATCATCAGGGAGGACATGAACCAGCCGCGGTGCTGGTCAGAGCCTTCCAGATACATGTCGGCTGGCTTGCCGTTGAACTCGGGACGGGAATCAACCACGGAGGCATGGGTAGAACCGGAGTCAAACCAGACGTCGAGGGTATCAGGTACTTTCTCGTAGTTGTCGGCATCGGCACCCAGCAGCTCCGCCTTGTCCAGATCCCACCATGCCTGAATGCCGGACTGCTCGACCCGCTTGGCTACTTCGTGCATCAGGCGCACGGATTCCGGGTGCAGTTCCTGGGTCTCTTTATGGACGAACAGGGAGATGGGCACACCCCAGGTGCGCTGACGGGAGATACACCAGTCAGGACGGTTCTCGACCATCGCCTGAATGCGGTTTTTACCCCAGGCCGGTACCCAGCCGCTCTGGCCTTGCTGGGCAATACCGTCCTTCTCGATGCGCTCGATCTCTTCCAGTGCGCGCTTGCGCAGACCCTTCTGCTCCATGCTGATGAACCACTGTGGAGTAGCACGGAAGATGATCGGGGTCTTGTGACGCCAACAGTGCGGATAGGAGTGGTTGAACACCTTGTGATGCAGCAGGGCGCCGCGCTCGGTCAGCACTTCGATCACGGAGGCGTTGGCCTTGAACACATGCTGACCGGCAAACAGTTCGGTATCCGGCAGGTAAACACCGTTGCTGCCAACCGGGTTGGCCACTTCCAGACCGTACTTCTGGCCGACCACGAAGTCTTCCTGACCGTGGCCAGGTGCGGTGTGAACGGCACCGGTACCGGCATCCAGGGTGACGTGATCACCCAGTACCACAGGCACATCGAAGCTGTAGAAGGGGTGGTTGAAGCGCAGCTGCTCGAGCGCGGCCCCCTTGGCATAGCCCAGATTGTGGAATTTCTCGATACCGGCGCGATCCATGACGTCCTTGACCAGCTCTGCGGCCAGGATCAGACGCTCGGGGTGCTCACCTTCAACCTGCACCAGTGCGTAATCCAGATCGGCGTGCATGGCGATGGCGCGGTTGGCTGGCAGGGTCCACGGAGTGGTGGTCCAGATCACCGCAGAGAGCGGGCCCTTGCCGGTGTGGCCTTCGGCGCAGTCAAACTTGGCGGCAACGGTCGCCTCATCAACAGCCTTGAAGCGCACATCGATGGAGGGGGAGTTCTTGTCGTAGTACTCAACCTCGGCTTCAGCCAGCGCGGAGCCGCAATCGGTACACCAGTGCACCGGCTTGGAGCCTTTGTGCAAGTGGCCGTTTTCAACGATCTTGGCCATGGAGCGGATGATGTTGGCTTCGGTGCCAAAATCCATGGTCAGGTAGGGGTGTTCCCAGTCACCCAGCACACCCAGACGGATGAAGTCGGTCTTCTGCGCTTCGATCTGGGTCTTGGCGTATTTGCGGCACTCGGCACGGAATTCGGCAGCGGAAACCTTCTCACCCGGCTTGCCGACCATGCCTTCCACTTTCAGTTCGATAGGCAGACCGTGGCAATCCCAACCCGGCACATAGGGGGAATCAAAACCGGAGAGGCCCTTGGACTTGATGATGATGTCTTTGAGGATCTTGTTGACCGAGTGACCGATGTGAATATTGCCGTTCGCATAGGGGGGGCCATCATGCAGAATGAAAGAAGGCTTGCCCGCTTTGGCGCGGCGAATAGCGCCGTAGAGATCCTGATCGTACCAACGTTTCAGCATGTTGGGTTCGCGCTTGGCCAGATCGCCACGCATCGGAAACTCGGTTTCCGGAAGATTCAGGGTGTGTTTATAGTCGCTCATCAGTCCTGGGTTCCCTTCTTTTCTAAAAGAGTGCTGGGTAAATTGAATTGTGGCAGCCCGAACCAGGCTCGGGCCGCCAGGGCATCTCGTTCGATCTGCTCTTTCAAGGCAGTGAAAGAGGCAAACTTCTGCTCTTCGCGCAGCTTGTGGCGAAGCAGCACCTTGACCTGCTGACCATATAGATCACCAGAAAAATCAAATAGATGTACTTCCAATCTGGCTTGTGTACCGCTCAAGGTCGGCCGTACACCCACATTGGCTACACCGGGGAAGGTCTTGCCGGAACATATCACTTCCACCGCAAACACGCCACCGACCGGGATCACCTGACGCTTGAGGGCCAGATTGGCAGTGGGAAAACCTATGGTGCGCCCTAGCTTGTCGCCGTGGGCCACCCGGCCGCTGATGCTGTAGGGGCGGCCAAGCATCAGCTCCACCTCCGCCATCCGGCCCGCCTTAAGGGCTTCACGCACCAGGGTGCTGCTGACCCGCTGCCGTTCGAGCTGGAAGCTCTGGGTGCTGATCACCTCGAAACCGAAGCGATGGCCCGCCTCCTCCAGCAGGTGGAAATCCCCTTCCCGCCCCTTGCCGAAGCGAAAATCATCGCCGACCACCAGATAGCGCACCCCGAGCTTCTCCACCAGCAACTGCTCGATGAAGGTCGAAGCCGCCTGCTCGGCGAAGCGGTGGCTAAAGCGCACGCAGAGCATGCGATCGATATCCAGCCCCTGCAGCGCTTCGTACTTTTCCCGCAACCGGCTCAGCCGGGCGGGCGCCGCCGTGCCGGCAAACAGCTCCAGCGGCTGCGGTTCAAACAGCATGACGCAGGCGGGCAATCCCAGCTGGGCCGCTTTCTCCTTGAGACGTGCCAATACCGCATGGTGACCCTGATGAACCCCATCAAAGTTGCCAATGGTTAATACACATCCCCGGTGACGGGGCTTGAGATTGTGAATGCCGCGAATAAGCTCCATCAGTGCCTTGTGCGTTGCTGCCATGGAAATCGGCGGATTATATATCAGGCAGCAGGCAGGGTCAGCCCTCATAGCCTGATTTCAACTATCCGGGCCCAATCCCGCCCCTTGGCGGTGCCATGGGGCACTATCCCCATGACGCCACAGGATCACGGCTACTGCTGCCCCGATTTAAGGTGATGCGGCCGAATGCCCAACAGCAGCAACACCACGGCATAGACCGCAGCCCCCAGCGACAGCAGCATGGTCAGCTGCAAACTGGCCTTGCCCATGCTCCATGCGCCCCACTGGGCCAGATCCGGCGACAGGTAGGCGAGCACGCCCCCCATCAGCACGCTGGCGACCAGCAGCTTGAGGCAGAACACGCCGGTATGGCGGGAGGGACGATAGACGCTCTGCTGGTACAGCCCCTTGAACAGCAAGGCCGCATTCAGAGTGCCCGAGCAGGCGGTCGAGAGCGCCAGCCCCACGTAACCGAGCGGGTAGATGAAGATGAGGTTGCAGACCATGTTGGCAATCATCGACATCACCCCGATCCGCACCGGCGTCTTGGTGTCCTGACGGGCGTAGTAACCGGGCGCCAGCACCTTGATCAGCATCAGGGAGAGCAGACCGGTGGTGGAGGCCAGCAGGCTGGCGCTCGACATGCTCACTTCATGCAGACCAAATTCGCCGCGCATGAACAGCACCCGCAGAATCGGCTCGCGCATGACCGCAATGCCTATCATGGCGGGCAAGCCGAGCAGCATCACCATCCGCACCCCCCAATCCATGGTGCGGGAGAAGTCCGCCGGATCGGCATCCACATGCTTCTTCGCCAGCGCAGGCAGGATCACGGTACTGATGGCCACTGCAAACAGACCGAGGGGGAACTCCAGCAGGCGATCAGAATAGTAGAGGTAACTGATGGCACCGGTCGCGAGGAAAGAAGCCAGCATGGTATTGACCAACAGGTTGATCTGGCTGACCGATACCCCGAACAGGGCGGGGATCATTAGGGTTCGGATCTTCACCACCCCAGGGTGATTCCATCCCCACTTGGGCCATACCAGCATGTTGATTTGGCGCAAAAAGGGGTACTGGAACAAAAACTGCACCAAACCGCCCAAAAAGACACCAATCGCCAGCGAGATCTCAGGTTTGTCCATCAGTGGCGCAATCCACCAGGCCGCCGCAATCATGGTGATGTTGAGAAACACCGGCGTGAACGACGAGACCGCAAAGCGGCCGAAGGTGTTGAGGATAGCTCCCGCCATGGCGGTAAAGGTGATGAACCAGAGGTAAGGGAAGGTGATCTTGAGCATCAGACTGGCGAGCTCGAACTTCTCGGCCGCAGGGCCGCCATGCAGCCAGTCCCAGAACCAGCCCCAGCCAAACAGCGCGGTCAGTACACCCGACCCCAGCACACCAAGCAGGGTGACCACCGTCACTATGCCCCCCAGCGTACCCGCAACCGCCGCCAGCAATTCACGCACCTCCCCCTCATCGCCATTTTTCTTGTACTCCGTCATCACGGGGACAAAGGCCTGGTTGAAGGCACCTTCGGCGAACAGACGACGCAGAAAGTTGGGAATGCGATTGGCAAAAAAGAAGACGTCGGCGGCCACCCCGGCACCAAGCAGATTGGCGATGACCACATCGCGAACCAAGCCCATTACGCGGGATGCCAGCGTCATTCCGGACACTATCATGCCGGATTTGATCAATTTCTTACTCAAGACGAGGCCTCTGGAACTGTCAGAATGAAAAGAATGCTGCTAGAATCGGCCGACAGTTTAACCGTCTCCCTACTGACACACCACCGGGAGGCGGTGTTTATTTGCACAAATCATTTGACAATATGTGGTTGGAAGGGCATATTTCCGGGCCTTTTCAATACACTCGCTAAGACAGTTTTAGGAGTTTTACCTTGGCTAACATCAAATCTGCTAAGAAGCGCGCTCTTCAGTCAGAAAAACGCCGTCAGCACAACGCCAGCCGTCGTTCCATGACCCGTACCTACCTGAAGAAAGTCATTGCTGCTATCGCCTCTGGCGACAAAGCTGCTGCGACTGCCGCTTTCGCTGTTGCTCAGCCGATCATGGATCGTATGGCGACCAAAGGCCTGATCCACAAGAACAAAGCTGCTCGTCACAAGAGCCGCCTGTCTGCCCAGATCAAAGCTATGGCTTAATCAGCGTCTGCTGATCAAAGCTGAAAAAACCGGCCTTAGTGCCGGTTTTTTATTTATCTGCGCTGCAATAAAGTCGATGTAGCAAACTGATCATTTCACGCACCTCATGACTGCGCAGCGAATAGTAGACCGTCTGGGCCTCTTTGCGTGTCGTCACCAGCTCATCCCGCCGCAGCAGCGCCAGATGCTGTGACAAGGCCGACTGACTCAATCCCAATCGCTCGTTGAGCTCTCCTACTGACAGTTCGCGCTCCAGCAACTGGCACAGAATAAACAGTCGCCGTTCGTTGGCCAGCGCCTTGAGCAAGGCCACCGCTTTACTCGCATTGGCTTCCATCTCTTCAAGTTGCATCACATCTCTCCTCTACCACTGATCGCCGATGATACGTGGTGACGGGTCGTTTTAAAACGACAGGGTGGCCGGCTGGATGGCGGAGAAGTTCTCCTGGCCGGAAAAGAGAAAGGTAAAATCGCTCTCGCAGACCCGCTTCACCGCCGGATGCTGGATCATTCGCTCGGCGAAGATGACGTAATACTCCTCCATCAGATCCTGAGTTTCCCCGATCAGCATCACCCCCTCCCCCTCAAGGATCTCCTCCCGATAGATGGTGGGAGCCATGAAGATGCCCTGATTGAAGAAGCCAAACGCCTTCATCAAGGCGGCATCATCAAACTCGCCAAGAATGCTGGGAGAAACCCCCTGCTGCTCGAACCACTGGGTCAGCTGACGCCCCATGGCAGTACGGCGACCGGGGATCAGTAGCTTGCGCTCTTCCAGACAGGCGGGAAAGGGCTTTTCAGGCAACGGCGCCTTGCAGAAGAAGCTGACGCCACAGCCGCCCAACCGTTTGGAGAGCAGGCCCGCATGCTGGCTGGAGTCCACCGGACAGTCGGAGAGGATCATATCGAGCTTGTGCTCGCTCAGCTGCTCCAGCAGCAGTTCGTGGGTCGATTCGAAACAGCGCAGATGGATGGAACCATCATTGGGGATGACAGAGAGCAGCACGCGGCTGGCAAGGCGCTTGGAGAGGGCATCGGCGATGCCGACGTCGAACAGGATCTGGCTCTCCTTGCGGTAGTTGACGATATCGAGCATCTCGTAGGAGAGGCTGAACATCTTGTCGGCATAGCGAAACACCAGCTGGCCCAGCTCGGTCGCCTCAAGAGAGCGCCCCTTGCGTTTGAGTAGCTTGCCCCCGAGGCGCTGCTCCAGCAGCTTGATCTGACCGGTGACGGTTTGCGGGGTCAAAAAAAGGGCTTCCGCAGCCTGGGTAACGGAGCCCTTCTTCTGAGTCATCCAGAAATAGTAGAGATGGTTGTAATTAAGGTGTGACATCCGATGGGGTTCCCGCTTGACGCGGACTCCGGTAGCAGCTGAGTTCAACCGCCAGAATGTCATACATGTCGCTAACCGAGTCAACCTTGTTCGCGCCAAACTGCTCCATCAGACTGGCCTTGAGGCGTGCTTTGTCCGGCATTCGGTCAGCGCAATAACGCTTGTTGGAACGCTTGACCATCTCCCCTGCCCGACTGCTCAACGCCCGCTCGGAGAAGGTCTCGCCGAAACGAGCCTTAGCCTGCTTGTCCCCCAACATCAGAGCACTCTCCACCACCCCGTTGAGATAGGCCGAACAGCTGGCCGAACCAGCCTCCTGTCGACACTCTTCAAACCCGCCAGCTAATCCCATAGGACTGACCAAGAAGAGCAGTAACCATGCCTGTTTTCTCATAAACCCTCCGCATTCTGGTCCCCATCACTCTTGGGGAGTGACAATCGCAAGGCCAGATAGCCAACCAGCGCTGCAATGCTGGATCCAACGAGGATCCCGAGGCGCGAGTAGCTGCCGTAATCTAGCCCACCATGCTCAAAGGCCAGTGATGCGATAAACATCGACATGGTGAATCCGATACCACAGAGGATGCTGACCGCAAAAATCTGCTTGAAGTTAACCCCGGGCGGCAACTGGGCGATACCCAGTTTGACCGACAGCCAGCTGATGGTAAACACCCCGAGCGGCTTGCCGATAAACAGTCCCAGCATGATGCCCATGGGCACCGGATTCAACAGGGAGGAGAGACCTATCCCCTCAAGGGATACCCCTGCGTTGGCAAAGGCAAACAGCGGCAGGATCAGATAGGCGCTCCAGGGATGTAACGAGTGCTCAAGATGCTTGAGTGGCGACTCATAACGCTTCCCCTTGAGCGGGATCATAAATCCGACCACCACACCGGCCAACGTCGCGTGAACGCCCGACTTGAGCACCGCAACCCAGAGCACCAGACCAACCAGCATGTAGAGGCTGATCCTGTCCTCGCCACGACGGTTCATCCAGAACAGGGTAAAGGTAGCCAGAAGACCGATCGCCAGCGCCTCAAGCGACAACTGCTGGGTATAGAAGAGCGCGATGATGATGATGACACCTAGGTCATCCATGATGGCCAGCGCCAGCAGGAATACCTTGAGGCTCACCGGCACCCGCTTGCCGAGCAGCGCCATCACCCCGAGGGCAAAGGCGATGTCGGTCGCAGCCGGGATCGCCCAGCCAGCACGCGCCACTTCGTCCGAATAGTTAAAAAAGGCGTAGATCAAGGCTGGAGCCAGCATGCCGCCCACCGCCGCGATGGCCGGAAAAGTCGCTTGCACCCGGGAGGAGAGCGCCCCCTCCAGCATTTCACGCTTCACTTCCAGGCCAACCAGCAGGAAGAAGATCGCCATAAAGCCATCGTTGATCCAGAGCAGCAGTGGCTTGTTGATGTCGAGAGCCGCGATGCGCACCTGCACCGGCGTGTCGAGAAACGCCTGGTACCCGCCAGCCAGCGCGGTATTGGCTAAAATCATTGCCAGCATGGCAGCCATGATCAGAATAATTCCGGAGGCGGCCTCCAGCTTCAGGAACTTTTTGATTACATCACTCATGGTTAAATTTTCCACCGTATTGCTTTGGTTTGAGTCTATCTCTTGCAACAACCAATGGAAAATCGTTTCTTGCTGCTCAATACAACGAAAAAACCGAAGGCAAAATAGAACATACCTGCTATAAGCAGGTTTTTCCTCGTCTCTGGTTACCGTCTTATTAATCAATAAAATGAATTTTCAATTATTTAACTGCATAAAAAAGGCGCCCTGAAGCGCCTTGCTATCAGATGGCGACGGGCGCCTTGATGCCGGGATGGGGGTCATAACCCTCGATCTCGAAATCCTCGAACTTGTAGTCGAAGATGGAGTCAGGTTTGCGCTTGATCACTAGGGTCGGCAGCGGGCGCGGCTCGCGGGAGAGCTGCAGCGCAGTCTGCTCCATGTGGTTGGAGTAGAGATGCACATCACCGCCAGTCCAGACGAAGTCACCCACTTCCAGATTGCACTGCTGGGCCATCATGTGGGTCAGCAGGGCGTAGCTGGCAATGTTGAACGGCAAGCCGAGGAACACATCACAGCTGCGCTGGTAGAGCTGGCAGGAGAGCTTGCCGCCCGCCACATAAAACTGGAAGAAGGCGTGGCAGGGGGCCAGCGCCATCTTGTCCAGCTCGCCCACGTTCCAGGCGGATACGATGATGCGGCGCGAATCCGGGTTGTACTTGATGTCATCCACCGCCTTCTGGATCTGGTCGATGACAGACCCGTCAGCGGCAGGCCAGGAGCGCCACTGAGCGCCGTAAACCGGCCCCAGATCGCCATTCTCGTCGGCCCACTCATCCCAGATGCTGACGCCGTTTTCCTTCAGATAGGCGGTATTGGTATCGCCATTGAGGAACCAGAGCAGCTCGTGAATGATGGAGCGCAGGTGGCACTTCTTGGTGGTCACCAGCGGGAAACCTTCCGCCAGATTGAAGCGCATCTGATGGCCGAACAGGGAGACAGTACCGGTGCCGGTACGGTCTGACTTGACGGTGCCCTCATCGAGGATTTTCTGCATCAGGTCGAGATAAGCTCGCATTATTTCGCCTCCTTCACGGCATTACCGAACAACTGCGGACGCTTGTAGGCGGCCCAAATCATCAGGGCACCGACGATAATCATCGGGGTGGAGAGGATCTGGCCCATGCTGATCTCCTGGAAGTAGAGACCGAGCTGGCTGTCCGGCTGGCGCACAAACTCCACCAGGAAGCGGAACAGGCCGTAGAACAGCAGGAACATGCCGGAGATGGCGCCGCGCGGCGGATTCTTGCGCCAGAAGAGATTGAGGATGATGAACAACACCACCCCTTCCAGGGCGAACTGGTAGAGCTGGGAGGGATGACGCGGCTCGGGACCCGCCTCCGGGAAGATGATGGCCCAGGGCACATCGGTGACCCGGCCCCACAGCTCGCCGTTGAGGAAGTTGCCGATCCGGCCAACGCCGAGACCAAACGGAATGAGCGGTGCCACAAAGTCGGCCACGGTGAAGAAGTGGCGCTTGGTCTTGTGGGCAAACCAGACCATCGCGGTGATCACCCCGATCAGACCACCGTGGAACGACATACCGCCGGTCCAGATCTTGAACAGGTAGGTGGGATCCGCGAGGAAGAGATCGAAGTTGTAGAACAGCACGTAACCGACACGGCCACCGAGGATCACCCCGAGGAAGCCGTAAAACAGCAGATCCGACACCTCGTTGCGGGTCCAACCGCTGTTCGGTGCATCGGCACGACGGCCGGCAAGCCACATGGCAAACGCGAAACCGAACAGGTACATGAGACCATACCAGCGTACCGATAGTGGTCCCAAACTGAATGCTACGGGATCAATCTGCGAGAAAACCCAATATCCATCGTGCTGCATATGCGGCCCCAGTCAAAATAAAAGCCGCATTTTCCGATCATTCGTCAGCAGGGACAAGGCATGATTATCAATCACTCTGTTTCGATTTATGACCGGCTCGCAGCAAACCGCCCAAACCATGCTCTTCCAGATAACGGGCAAACAGGCCGCGCAGCACGTGGGGATTGTCATGTTTGAGGCCATCAGCCATCAGTTCCGTCAACTCGCTCAGGGTGGATTGACGCAGCACGTACTTGATCCGGGCGATGTTGTGGGTGTTCATACTGAAGCGGCGATAACCCATAGCAAGCAGCAGCAGCACACCGACCGGATCACCGGCCAGCTCGCCACACACCGACACCGGCTTCTGGTAGCGATGGGAAGCATCAACCAGCTGTTGCAGGGCGCGGATCACCGCTGGATGGAAGGCATTGTAGATATTGGCAACCCGGGAATTGTTGCGATCTACCGCCAGCAGGTACTGGGTAAGGTCATTGCTGCCCACAGACCAGAAGTCGATGAGCGGTGCCATCTCCGGCAAAATAAAGAGGGCTGAGGGCACCTCGATCATCACCCCGAGGCTGGGGTAGCGGATCACCGCATCGCGGCTTGCCGCCTCTTCCGACACTTCCCGCCATGCCTGATCCAGCAGACGACGGGAGGCTTTGATTTCGCTGACGCTGCTGATCATCGGCAGCATGATGGCCAGATTGTCCAGCCCTTCACTGGCCCGCAGCATCGCCTTGAGCTGCACCAGAAACAGTTCGGGGTGATCCAGCGTGATCCGGATCCCCCGCCAGCCAAGGAAGGGGTTTTCCTCGACGATGGGGAAATAGGGCAACGGCTTGTCGCCGCCCACATCCAGCGTCCGCATGCAGACCGGCCGGTTGCGGTAGGTCTCCAGAATGCCGCGATAGCGGGCAGTCTGCTCCCACTCAGAGGGGAAACTCTCCTGCAGCATAAAGGGGATCTCGGTGCGATAGAGACCGACCCCGTCCGCCAGCTGATTTAGGGAGATCTCGGTATCGGCGCTGAGACCGGCGTTGAGCAGCAGGGAGACCTTGGTGCCGTCGGCCGTCTCGGATGGCAGGTTGTCGACGCTGCGCACCAGGCTATCGAGCGCCCGCTCTTCGCTCAGCAGCTGACGATACTCGGTCAGGATCACCTGATTGGGCTCGATGAAGAGATCGCCGCTGTAGCCATCGACGACCAACATGCGACCACCGATGTCACCAAGGGGCAGATCGACCCCCATGATGGCAGCCACCCCCATGGCGCGGGCCAGAATGGCCGCGTGGGAGTTGGTCCCCCCCTTGAGCGAGACCACCCCGGTCAGATACTCGCGGGGCACTTCCGCCAGAATGGTGGCCGTCACCTCGTCGGCAACCAGCACAACCGGCTCGCCGATGGAAATATGCTCCGGTTCATTCTGCACCAGTCGGCTGATCAGCCGCTGGGCAATATCCTTCACGTCGGTGGAGCGCTCCTGCAGGTAGGGATCCTTCATCCCCTTGAACTGCTCGATCAAGCGATCGCTGATGAGCTTGACCGCAGATACCGCAGTCCAGTGCTCCTTGCTTACCTTGTTGCGAATGGGCTTGATGTAGCCGGGATCGTTCAGCAGATGGAGATAGATATCGAAGATCGCCACCGAATCCTGGCTGTAGCTCTCGCGAAAACGCAGCGCCAGACTCTCCAGATCGTGACGCACCTCCTCCACGGCCAGCTCCAGCCTCGCCAGCTGGCTGGCATGGTTTTCATCCTTGCGCGGGGTAATGGACGAGAGCGCCTTGCGGGGCCGCCACACCCAGGCCTTGGCCATGGCAATACCGCTGGCACCGGCAATACCGCGCAGCGGCTTGCTCCAGTCGGTCTTCTGCAACCACCCCTTGGCCTGCGCCTGGGCGATACGCGCCGCCAACTGGGCCGCCAGGGTGACCATGAAGGACTCTTCCCCCTCATCGAAGCGGCGACTCTCCTTCTGCTGTACCACCAGAATGCCGACCACCTGACGCTGGTGCATGATGGGGGCGCCCAGGAAGGAGCGGAACGCCTCTTCGGCCACATCGGGCAGGAATTTGAAACTGGGATGCGCGGGGGCATCCGCCAGGTTGATCAGCTCTTCCCGCTGACCGACCAGACCGACGATGCCCTGTTCGAAGGGCAGAGTGGCCTTGCCGACCGCGGACGGGGCCAAGCCGTCGGTAGCCGCCAGGCGATAGCGGCGCACCTCGGGTTCCGAGACATAGACGGAGCAGCAGTCCACTGCCATGGCGTGCCGGGTCTGGCTCACCAATGCTTGCAAGGCCTGCTCGAGGGTATTGGCCTCGGCCATGCTCTCGACGATACGTCTCAGTTCCGTTAACAACTAATCTGTGCTCCTTAACGGGCGCGGTTGCGCCGCCCATCCTTCTTGTTGACCTGCACTACCGGCACTGGCATCGCCAGCGGGGCAAACTCTTTCATGACCCGGCGGTAAACCTCCCGCTTGAACGAAACGACCTGACGCACCGGATACCAGAAGCTGACCCAACGCCAGTCGTCAAATTCGGGATGGCCATGACAGCCGAACTGGATCCTCGACTCCTTGCCCGAATTCAGCTGTAACAGGAACCATTTTTGTTTTTGGCCAATACAGACCGGTGAACTGTCCCAGCGGACAAGACGTTTGGGTAAACGGTACTTTAGCCAGTTACGACTGGTGGCCATGATGGTCACATCTTCGGGCTTGAGGCCAATCTCCTCATACAGCTCTCGATACATGGCCTGCTCTGGCGTTTCACCATCATCAACCCCCCCCTGCGGAAACTGCCAGGAGTGCTGCCCATAGCGTTTAGCCCACAACACTTGTCCTTCACGGTTACAGATCACGATACCGACATTGGGACGAAATCCGTCGCCATCAATCACGTGATCACCTTATAAAGGCTGAATCTATAAGGAGATTGTTCCACATTCACTCCGTGGCAGCAAACAAGGAGTGAATCCCCTGTTTCATGAATAACTTTCAATTTCAAACATACTTATAAACAAATCCAAGGATCCGCGCCCCCAAGTTGCCCACCCAGGCTGTGCATAAAGCTGTTAGCAAACGGGTATATACAGTACTTTTTAACTGTACGCGAAAAGTAACTCTTCGTATCACCACGCGACATTAAATATAAAAAATCATTATTTTTTATTAACTTGAGATAAAATAACTGGATCTAGATCCATGTTACCCCAAGAGCCTGATCCATGATCCGGATTGTGAACAAGTTCAACTGCTCAAAGATCCACCGCGGCGAAATTATCCACAGGAGTGGCACAATATCTACCCCGTTTACCCTGTAAAAATGGGGTGGCATTCACAATTTTTTGTAACATATCAGCGACTCCAACCACTTTCATCCACTTATCCAAGATTTCTGTGGATAACTGTGTGTAACATCATGCACAAACCCTTGGACAACTATTTAGAGGTCAAACCAGACCAGGATCACTACTCGATAAAATAGACAAAATCCTTTAAAATCATAATGATGAGATGATAGTCCCCAAACTCTCTGCATTTGATCTTATCCACTCAGGATCGGTTATAAAAACAGCGATCCTTCTCGGGATCCTCCCCTGTTAGAATATGGCGAGCAAGATGGAGCCAACTATGCCAAGCAATCCCCAATCCGAGCAGGAGTTATTGAGCCGCGCCTATGCCATGGCCGGATTCACCCTGGCGCAGCTGGCCGCCGAGGCTGGTGTCGCGGTGCCCAAAGACCTGCGCCGTGACAAGGGGTGGGTCGGTCAGTTGATCGAGCTGCAACTGGGAGCCAGCGCAGGGAGCAAGCCGGAGCAGGACTTCCCGGAGCTGGGGATCGAACTCAAGACGATCCCCGTGGATCCTCAGGGCAAACCGCTGGAGACCACCTTCGTCTGCGTCGCCCCGCTGATCGGTGTCAGCGGCCAGCGCTGGGAGGAGTCCAACGTGCGCAACAAGCTATCCCGGGTGCTCTGGATCCCGGTGGAAGGCAATCGGGAGATCCCGGTTGGCGAGCGGCGGGTCGGCATGCCGCTGATGTGGAGCCCGAATGAAGAGGAAGATCGGCTACTGCGTCAGGACTGGGAGGAGCTGATGGACATGATAGTGCTGGGAGAAGTGGAGCAGATCAGCGCGCGCCACGGCCAGGTGATGCAACTGCGGCCCAAGGCGGCCAACAACAAGGCGCTGACTCGCGCCATCGGCCGCGATGGTCAACCCATCATGACCCTGCCCCGCGGCTTCTATCTCAAGATCGACTTCACCCACAGTCTACTGCAACGCTATTTTGCCTTGCCGACTTGATCTGCCTTATCAACATCTTTGTCATATGGTGGTATAAAAATAGACAGGAGCCATTTTTAACTCACAGACAAGGAGGCGTCATGCCACTTACCAAGCAGTTTCTCAAGTCCAAACCCGAGGTCAAGGTGACCTTTGCCGTAGAGAAAGAGGCGGCTGCAGGAGCGGAACAGGTGATGCTGATCGGCGAGTTCACCCAGTGGCAACCGGTCGAGCTGAAACGCATGAAGAGCGGCGAGTTCAAAGCCACCCTCAATCTGCCGACCGACGGCCCGGGGTACTTCGAATATTGCTACCAGCTCATCACTCCGGCAGGGGAAACCCTCTACGAGAATGACTGGGCTGCGGACGACTATGTGCCTGGCCCTTTCGGGCGTGACAACTCGGTGGTACGGGTCATCCAGTAACGGCAACCAGAGAGCCAATAGACGGATACAAAAAAGGCTCGCCATTGGCGAGCCTTTTCACTACCTGTCGAGCTATTTGCCGACATACCGACACCAATTCGAATCGAATTAGTTGAGCTTCTCTTTGATACGAGCAGCTTTGCCGGACAGGTTGCGCAGGTAGTACAGTTTGGCGCGGCGAACATCACCACGACGCTTCAGTTCTACACTGTGGATCAGCGGAGAGTGAGTCTGGAATACACGCTCAACACCTTCGCCGTTGGAGATCTTGCGAACGGTGAAAGCAGAGTGCAGACCGCGGTTACGCTTGGCAATAACGATGCCTTCGAAAGCCTGCAGACGCTCTTTACCACCTTCTTTAACACGAACTTGAACACGTACGGTGTCGCCCTGGGCAAAAGCCGGGATGTCGGTACGCATTTGCTCTTGTTCAAGCTGCTGAATAATCTTGCTCATTGTCTTTCCTTACCTAGGATAAACTGAAAACTCTACTTAACGCTGTCACGCACTTCGCGGACATACTCGGCAAGAAGTGATTCTTGCTCGTCAGTCAGAGCTAGGTTGTTAATAAGTTCCGGCCTTCTTTGCCAGGTTCGTCCGAGCGATTGCTTGAGACGCCAGCGCCGAATCACTTCGTGATTGCCGCTTGTCAGCGCCTCGGGCACCGCCAATCCATCCAACACCTCCGGCCGAGTGTAGTGGGGATGATCCAGCAAGCCATCCGTAAAGGAGTCCTGCTCAGCACTGGCCTGATCACCCAAGACTCCTGGAACCAGACGCGAAACCGCATCGATCAGGGTCATGGCAGGCAACTCGCCACCACTTAACACGTAATCCCCGATAGACCACTCTTCGTCGACTTCGGTTTGTATCACGCGTTCATCGATACCTTCGTATCGACCGGCTACCAGAATCAGTTTCTGATTCGTCGCCAACTCGGTTACGCCCGCTTGAGTCAGCTTGCGTCCCTGAGGGGAGAGATAGATGACTTTCGCCCCGTCTCCCGCCGCTTGCTTGGCTGCATGAATCGCGTCACGCAGCGGCTGAACCATCATTAACATGCCGGGCCCACCACCATAAGGACGATCATCGACCGTACGGTGTTTGTCGTGGGTAAAGTCCCGGGGGTTCCAGCACTCAATCTGCAGCAGGCCACTCTTGACGGCCCGACCCGTTACCCCGTGCTCGGTAATGGCTCGGAACATTTCAGGGAAGAGGCTAATCACCCCAATCCACATAAGAAACCTCCGGCACCCGTGTTAGCGCGGGAAACTAGAAACCAGGATCCCAATCAACTTCGATTGTTCGAGCAGTCAGATCAATGTTCTTGATCACCTGCTCTTCCAGGAACGGAATCAACCGCTCCTTTGCACCAAAGGCATCTTTTACATTGGCCTCAACCACCAACACATCGTTGGAGCCGGTTTCCATCAATTCGGTCACCTTGCCCAGGTCATATCCCTTGGTGGTCACTACCGAGCAACCAATCAGGTCACGCCAGTAGAACTCGCCCTCAGGCAACGCAGGCAATAGATCAGCGGGTACGCCGATCTCGACATTGGTCAATGCCAGGGCATCTTCGCGCACATCGATACCATCGAGTTTGCAGATCAGACCCTTGTTGTGACGTTTCCAGGATGAAACCCGAATTTCACGCCACGCCCCGTTCTGATTAATCAGCCAGGGGTTGTAATCGAAAATCGCTTCGGCAACATCGGTGAAGGAGTTCACTTTAAGCCAGCCCTTGATGCCGTAAACGGTCCCCAGGGTGCCCAGAACTACAGGTTTTTCCACCTTAACTCCTTACCGTTTGGCTGATTAAGCAGCTTTGGCAGCGTCTTTGATCAGCTTGGCAACGCGCTCAGAAACAGCGGCACCAGTAGCAACCCAATGCTCGATACGAGCCAGGTCCAGGTTCAGCTTTTCAGCCTGACCAGAAGCAACCGGGTTGAAGAAACCAACGCGCTCGATGAAACGACCGTCGCGGGCGTTACGGCTGTCAGCAACTACTACCTGGTAGAACGGACGCTTTTTCGCGCCACCACGTTGTAAACGAATGGTTACCATATCGTCCTCATTAACATCTAATGAACAAGGCCCGCAAACACGCGGACCCTAGCTTAAAATAAGCCGCATAATTCTACTTGGATTCGTAATAATTGCAACCAAGCCAGCCATTTTTTGCGCAGGGCTGCAATGAAAAGGGCCTGCAACTCGCAGACCCTCGCTCAATACCTAACTCCGGATAATCAGAACGGACCGCGACCGCCACCAAATCCCGGTGGCAGCATGTTCTTCATCTGGCTCATCATTTTGCGCATGCCGCCCTTGCCGGACATCTTCTTCATCATACGCTGCATCTCGGTGAACTGCTTGAGCAGCTTGTTCACGTCCTGCACCTGCATGCCGGAACCTGCAGCGATGCGACGCTTGCGAGAGCCCTTGATGAGGTCGGGATGGGCACGCTCTTTCGGCGTCATGGAGCTGATGATGGCCTCCATCCGCACGGTGAGTTTGTCATCCATCTGATCCTTGATGTTGTCCGGCAGGCCGGACATGCCCGGCAGCTTGTCGAGCATGCCCATCATGCCGCCCATGTTGCGCATCTGGGCCAACTGCTCGCGGAAGTCCTCGAGATCGAAGCCTTTACCGCTCTTGACCTTGCTGGCCAGCTTGGCCGCTTTCTCTTTATCGACGTTACGCTCCACCTCTTCGATCAGAGAGAGCACATCGCCCATGCCGAGGATGCGAGAGGCGAGGCGATCAGGGTGGAACGGCTCCAGCGCATCGGTCTTCTCGCCCATACCGATGAACTTGACCGGTTTACCGGTGATGTGGCGCACCGACAGGGCGGCACCACCGCGGGCATCGCCGTCCGCCTTGGTAAGGATGACACCGGTGAGCGGCAGCGCTTCGTTGAACGCCTTGGCGGTGTTGGCGGCATCCTGACCTGTCATGGCATCCACCACGAACAGGGTCTCGACCGGCTTGATGGTGGCATGCAGATCCTGGATCTCGGCCATCATTTCGCTATCAACATGCAGACGGCCGGCGGTATCGACGATCACCACGTCATAGAATTTCTTGCGCGCCTGATCGATAGCGGCAGTCGCGATGGCAACCGGCTTCTGGCTTGCATCGCTCGGGAAGAAGTCGACGCCGATGTCACCCGCCAGGGTCTCCAGCTGTTTGATCGCAGCAGGGCGATAGACGTCGGCACTGACCACCAACACCTTCTTCTTGTTGCGCTCTTTGAGCAGTTTGGCCAGTTTGCCGACCGTGGTGGTCTTACCGGCCCCCTGCAAACCGGCCATCAGGATAATGGCGGGCGGCTGGGCAGCCAGATTGAGCTGTTCATTGGCCTCCCCCATCACGGTGACCAGCTCGCCGTGCACTATCTTGATGAATGCCTGACCCGGGCTCAGGGATTTGGCCACTTCCTGCCCGACGGCACGCTCCTTGACGCGCGCCACGAAATCACGCACGACCGGCAGGGCGACGTCCGCCTCAAGCAGCGCCATGCGGACTTCGCGCAGGGTCTCTTTGATGTTCTCTTCGGTCAGCCGACCACGGCCACTGACATTGCGCAAGGTGCGCGAGAGTCTTTCAGTCAAATTCTCAAACATGACGCATTCCGGTTCTTGGCGTAATAAATAGGGGGCATTATAACCCAGAGCAGCCGCGAGGACGATTATTCACCGCACCGTCGCTCATCTATGCTTCGTCCCTATATATGGGCGGATCGGCCATTGCACAACTGGCGAGCACATCTTGTGCAAGGTATACTGCTCCTCTTATATCCCTAAATGCTTGTGTAACAACGACCTGGTTATGATCGTGATCTCTGTTCTGGCCCTGGCGTTTTATCTGCTGGCCATCATCGCCTCACTGCACCTGCTGCTCAATGCCAAACAAGTCGGGTACACCCCCCTGTTCGCTTGCGTGGGACTGGCACTGGTAGCCCATGGTGCATCTGTTGCCAGCGAAGTAATGGTGACCCATTCCGGTCAAAACCTGAGCATGCTCAACGTCGCCTCGCTGGTGAGCCTGATCATCAGTTGCTTCATGACCTGCGTCACCCGTCGCTTCAACGGCTGGATCCTGCTGCCGGTAGTCTATAGCTTCTCGGCCCTGTTGCTGGCTGCCAGCGCCTTGATCCCGGGTCGCTACATCACCCATCTGGAGGCCCATCCCCAGCTGTTGCTGCACATCGGCCTAGCCCTGATGGCCTATGCGGTATTGATGATCGCCTGCCTGTTTGCGTTGCAGCTTGCCTGTCTGGACAAGCAGCTTAAATCTCGAAAAATCAGCAACCTGCCAGCCATGCCGCCACTGATGACGGTGGAGAAGCGGCTGTTCCAGCTCATCTCGGCGGGTCTGTTCCTGCTGACACTCTCCATTGCCTCCGGCCTGTTCTTCCTCGAAGACATGTTCGCCCAGGGCAAATCACACAAGGCGGTACTCTCCATTCTGGCCTGGTGTGTCTATGTGCTGCTGTTGTGGGGCCATCACACCTATGGTTGGCGCGGCCGTAAAGTCATCACTCTCAGTCTGATCGGCAGCTTCATCCTGACTCTTGCCTATTTTGGCAGTCGCTTCGTCAAAGAAGTGCTGTTGAGCTGACACCTATACTCTTTTAGCCATACCATCCAACAGGAGCCCTTTTTGGACAGCATCTCAACGAGTACATTACTGATTGTTCTCGTTATCTTGATCCTTCTTTCCGCCTTTTTCTCCAGTGCCGAAACCGGCCTGATGTCCATCAACCGCTACAAACTTCGGCATCTGGCACAGACCAAACACAAAGCCGCACGTCGCGTCGAGCAACTGCTCGCCCGCCCCGATCGCCTGCTGGGGCTGATCCTGATCGGCAACAATCTGGTCAATATCCTCGCCTCCGCCATCGCCACCATCGTCTGTATCCGGCTGTTTGGTGATCTCGGGGTCGCCATCGCTACCTTCGGCCTGACTCTGGTAGTACTGGTATTCGGTGAAGTGACGCCAAAGACACTGGCAGCCATGTTTCCGGAGAAGATCGCCTATCCCGCCTCCTGGATCCTCAAGGGGCTGATGGTGCCGCTCTCGCCGCTGGTCTGGCTGATCAACGGCATCACCAGCGGCCTGCTCAAGATGCTGAAGATCAATCCCAACAAGGATGACTCCCTCAACACCGAGGAGCTGCGCACCATCGTCAATGAGGCGGGTAACCTGATCCCCCAGCGTCATCAGGAGATGCTGCTGAGTATTCTGGATCTCGACAAGATGCTGGTCGAGGACATCATGGTGCCGCGCAGCGATATCTACGCCATCGACATCAACGATGACTGGAAGAGCATCCAGCGCCAGCTGGCCCACTGCGCTCACACCAAGATCCTGCTCTATCGCGATAATATCGACGACGTTGTCGGCTTTTTGCACGCGCGCGATGCCCTGCGGCTGGTTGCCAGGGATCAGTTCAACAAATCGAGCCTGTTGCGGGAAGTGGACGAGATCTACTTCATTCCGGAAGGAACGCCGCTCAACGTGCAGCTGGCCAAATTCCAGCGCAACAAGGAGCGAATTGGCCTGATCGTCGACGAATACGGCGACATTCAGGGGCTAATCACTCTGGACGATATTCTGGAAGAGATCGTGGGCGACTTTACCACCTCCATGACGCCTGCGCCAAGCGACGAGATCCACCCCCAGTCAGATGGTTCTTATCTGGTCGAAGGCTCAGCCAATATTCGTGAGCTGAACAAGGAGATGAACTGGCACCTGCCCATCGACGGCCCGCGTACCCTCAACGGTCTGATCCTCGAATATCTGGAGGAGATCCCCCAGCCCAACATCGGGATCCGGTTGGCCGGTTATCCTATCGAGATCCTCGATGTGGAGAACAACATGGTCAAGATGGCGCGGATTATGCCGGCATCGTACCGAGCGGAGTCGGATTCGCAAGATTGAAAAAGGGCTGCCAGTGGCAGCCCTTTTCTATTGCAGCTCTTCACTGTTCATCTTCATCATCCGGCTCCAGCACCAGCGTCGGGATCAACTCGCCAAACACCCTCTGTAGCTCGTCACGGTTGGCCAGCAGGTCTTGCAGCGTATAGCTGTCCATCACCGCCAGAAACGCATCCATCGCCTCTTTCAGCGCACTCTTGAGCAGACAGACAGAGACGATGTGGCAAGCGGGCGAGCCGCAGTCAATGCCGTCCAGATTGCCTTCCAGCGCCCTGATCACCTGCCCGATATTGATGGTGGCGGGATCGCAAGCCATGCGAATACCGCCATTCTTGCCACGCTGGGATTGCAGATAGCCCAGCTTCACCAGCTGATTGACCACCTTCACCATGTGGTTGCGGGAAACGCCATACAGGGCCGATACCTTGGCAACGCTCGACAACTCCCCTTCCGGCAGGGTGGCAAGATAGAGCAGGGCTCTCAATCCAAAATCTGTATAACTGGTTAGTCTCATAAAACCTGATTAGCGCGATGCGAAAAGTGGAGTATTGATTCAAATCAAATAAACATCTAGGATGCCACTTATTAAATGACATTTTATATGTTCAATTAGAACGAGGCCCCTATGCTAGATCAAACCACCGTTGCCGTCATCAAAAGCACCATTCCGCTGCTCGAATCGGCAGGCCCTGCCCTCACCCAGCACTTCTACCAGCGGATGTTCAGCCATAACCCGGAGCTGAAAGATATCTTCAACCTGGCCCACCAACGCAGTGGCGGCCAGCCGCTGGCCCTGTTCAATGCAGTCGCCGCGTATGCAAAGAATATCGACAATCTGGGAGCGCTCGCCGGTGCGGTCGAGCGGATTGCGCACAAACATACCGGATTCCTGATCCAGCCGGAACAATATCACATTGTAGGTAGTCATCTCTTGGCCACGCTCAAAGAATTGGGCGGAAGTGCGGTCACCGACGAGGTGCTGGAGGCATGGGGCAAGGCGTATGGCGTGCTGGCAGACATCTTCATCGGCCGCGAGCGGGAGATCTATCAGGAGAAGGCAAGTCAGGATGGCGGCTGGCAAGGTACCCGCACCTTCATCATCAAGGAGAAGCGAGCCGAGAGCGACCTCATCACCTCCTTCCTGCTGGCACCGGAAGATGGCAAGCCGGTACTGACCTTCAAACCGGGCCAATACCTCAGCATCAAGCTGGTTCACCCCGAGCTGGAATATCAGGAGATCCGCCAGTACTCCCTCTCCGATGCCCCCAACGGGCAGGATTACCGCATCAGCGTCAAGCGTGAGCCGCAGGGTCAGGTCTCCAACCTGCTGCACGATCACCTGCAGGCGGGTGACAAGATCGAGGTGATGCCTCCTACCGGCGATTTCTACCTGAAAGCCGACAGCCAGACCCCGGTGGTACTGCTCTCAGCCGGTGTCGGCGTGACGCCGATGATGAGCATGCTCAACCAGCTGCTGGAAAGTGCTCATCAGGCCGAGATCACCTGGCTGCACGCCTGCGAACAGGGCGCTGTACACGCCTTCCGGGAGGATATTCAGCAAAAATCCCGCCAGCATCCCAACTTGCTGAGCCGGGTCTGGTATCGGGAGCCGGAGGCCAGCGATGTACAGGGTGAAGATTATGACCTGGCCGGCACCATGGATCTGACTGCCGTGAAAGAGCGCATCACGCCGCAGGCCCACTACTACTTCTGTGGCCCTGTCGGCTTCATGCAAGAGATCAAGCGGCAGCTGCTGGCGGCTGGGGTGTCAGCCGGGCAGCTCCATTACGAAGTTTTTGGCCCCCACCAAGATCTCTAAGGCGCAGGCAGCCATATAACAGAGGGAGGTTCCGGCTTGTCATGGCACGGCGGCTGGAACCGGACCCACAGGTGCAGATCTGTGGGTCATTTTTTTGGATCAGTGCATCGCCTTGGCGCGGGCCACCACGTTGGCCGGCATCCGGTTGCCAAGACGGCTGAGCAGACTCGCCGCCTTCTGGTGCAGCGCCTTGTCACCTATGACGGAGCCATGGAGCCAGCGATAGGCGTCCTCATAATCAAGCGGACTGCCCATCCCCTGCAACAGCATCTCGACCCACTCGATGCGAGCCCGCAGAAAACCGAGGCTGGCCGCCTCGCGCATCAGAGTTTCGGCTCGCACCAAATCCTTCTGCACCAAAGTTCCTTTCCAGTAGTAGCGCCCCAGCTGCTCCAGCGCTGGCGCCAACCCCTGATTGGCCGCCTCCCACATATATTGCACCCCGAGTTCGGCATTGGATTTGGTACAGACACCCCACGCCAGCATATCCCCCCAGAGGAATTGATAGGCCGGGATCTTCATCACCGAGGCGCGCGCTTCGATATCCTGAGTCAGCTGACAGCGATCCTGCTTCACCTGAGTGAGGTGACGCCCCTGCTCAATCCAGTTGAGCAACTCGTCCTGACGATAGAGTGGCACCGCCTGCAACTCGCCAGCGGCCAGAGGTGCGGGAGGCGCCACCACAGCAGCAGGTTCCACCGGTTTTGGCAGCGGCGCGGCCCCCTCGCCACTGCTGGTAACGGGGGTGACCGGCTCGGCCGGGAGCAAGACGGGGACTGCCTCAGAGGGCGCTGGCGTAGCAGCAGAGACAGGGGCCGTTGACACCGCAGCACTGCTTGCGGTCGGTGCCGATGCACTTGCTGCAGGCACATCGCTCGATACGGCAGCCGATACCGCCTCGGCACCATAGAGGGGCGCGGTGAATGTACCGACAAGAATGAGAAGGGTAAGGGGTTTCATCATAAGGATCTCCTGCTGCACTCTGTTATCGGCACCAAGCCCCATCCCCTTAGCCTGCCGGGCGGATCTCATCAATACAAAAGGGAGCCGAAGCTCCCTTGTTGGCACGGTTGACCCGCTTACTTGACGAAATCGACACCCAACTGGATATCGGCTTTCAGGGTAGCCAGCATGCCTTCCATCGCTTCCTGCTCGAACGCGCTCAGCTTGCCGTAATCCAGTACGGTTTCGACGCCATTCTTGCCCAGCAGTACCGGCTGTGCGAAGAAGGTGGCGTGCTCGCCGTTGCCTTCAACGTAGGCGCACTCAACAACGTTGGCTTCGCCCTGCAGACCCTTGATGAGGGAGAGACCGAAACGGCAAGCCGCCTGACCCATGGAGAGGGTCGCAGAACCGCCACCGGCTTTGGCTTCCACCACTTCGGTACCGGCATTCTGGATGCGCTTGGTCATGGCTGCCACTTCTTCAGCGGTGAAGGAAGCGCCTTCAATCTGGGAGAGCAGCGGCAGGATGGTGACGCCACTGTGACCACCGATCACGTTGACGCGTACCTTGTCGATGTTCAACCCTTTGGCAGCGGCCACGAAGGTCTCGGCGCGGATCACGTCCAGGGTGGTGACACCGAACAGGCGACGCTTGTCATAGACACCGGCTTTCTTCAGCACTTCGGCGGCGATAGCCACAGTGGTGTTGACCGGGTTGGTGATGATGCCGATCAGTGCTTTCGGGCAAGTGGCCGCGCACTTCTCGACCAGATTCTTGACGATACCGGCGTTGATATTGAACAGGTCGGAGCGATCCATCCCCGGCTTGCGTGCCACACCGGCGGAGATCAGCACCACATCGGCCCCAACCAGCGCAGGAGTCGGATCTTCACCGCAGAAGCCCTTGATGGCGACGTCGGTAGGAATATGACTGAGGTCAACGGCCACACCCGGGGTAACCGGGGCGATGTCATACAGGCTCAGCTCGGAGCCAGCCGGCAGACGGTTTTTCAACAGCAGAGCGAGGGCTTGACCGATGCCACCAGCGGCACCCAGAACGGCAACTTTCATGATCAACTCCATGTTTAAGCGTAGGTTTAAGGTTGTTTGTTGTTGTGCGCCCAACCTTAATGGATCCCCCCATAAAAAACAATCTGATAACAGTTGCAGTCACGGGTTCTGTGAGCCACGAAACATGCGGGAGCAAAAATTGGAGGGAAATACAAAAAGTTGGAGGAGAAGCACAGTTTTTCTGCACTTCTCCTTACCATAAAGAGGTAGATCTGAGGGTCTCAGGATTGGAATGCCAGCGCCCGTTTTTCACACCAGCGAAAACCAATTGTTAACAATCCGTTCATCGCCAGATAAAGCCCACCAGCCACCCCGAACACAGCCAGGGTATCGTAGGTCTGGGCGTTCAACCCCTGCGCCAGCCCCATGATGTCCATGATGGTGATAGTACTGGCGAGGGAGCTCCCCTTGAGCACCAGGATCACCTCGTTGGAGTAGGCAGGCACCAGATGACGGGCGGCGTGGCGCACCTTCATCCACAAGGTCTGGCGGCCATTAAAACCAAGCGCCCGGCACGCCTCCACCTCACCAGCCGGGATGGCATCGAGCGCCCCCTTGAACAACCGGGTGGAGTAGGCCGCCGTGTTGAGACCCAGCGCCAGCACGGCGCAGAACCAGGGCTGCTTGAGCAGCGGCCAGAGCGGGCCGGCTTTCAGCCACTCGAACTGGCCCGGCCCGTAGTAAATCAGGAAGATCTGAATGAGCAGCGGCGTGCCGGTAAAGAGCAGCACCCACAGCTGCACCAGCTGGGTCGCCACCGGCAGGCGCAGCTCCAACACCCAGGTCATCAGGGCTGCCAACACAATCCCCAGCAGCAGGCTGAACAGGGTCAGCTCCAGCGTGGTGACCAGACCGCCCAGCAACGTAACGAGATACTCTTGCATCAGTTAGCCTCCGTAGCGGCGGGTGTAGCGGGCAGCCAGCCCGAGGCCATATTCACTCACCAGACTGATGGCCAGATAGATGAGGGCGGCGGCGGCATACCAGGTGAAAGGCTCATAGGTACTGGCCGAGGCCATCTGCGCCTGACGCATCATCTCGTTGACCCCGATAAGCGACACCAGCGCGGTATCTTTCAGCAACACCAGCCACTGGTTGCCGAGGCCCGGCAGGGCATAACGCCACGCCTGCGGCAACACGATGCGAAAGAAGATGTGGCTCTTGCTCAACCCCAACGCCAGCGCCGCCAACCGTTGACCTGAAGGCACCGCATTGAGCGCCGCCCGCAGGGTCTGGGTCGCATAGCTGGCAAACAGCAGGGAGAGCGCCAGCACCCCACAGGCGAACGGGCTGAACTCCACATACTCGCCAGTGATGAGGAACAGCACCTGGGTCGAGCCGAAGTAGATGAACAGCACCACCAGCAACTCGGGCAGACCACGGATCAGCGTGGTCAGGGTGGCCACCGGCCACACCAATGCACGGTGCTTGCTGAGCTCGGCGGCACTGAACGCCAGCGCCAATACCATGCCCCCGACCAGTGATGCCAAGGCCAGCCCGAGGGTCATCCAGGCTGCATCCAACAACAGGCTCAACATGGCTTACTGCGCGAAGTATTTGTCGAAGATTTTCTGATAGGTGCCGTTGGCCTTGATCTCGGCCAGCCCCTTGTTCAGCTGGGTCAGCAGCTCCTGATTGCCCTTGGCGACCGCGATGCCAAAGCCGGTACCGAAGTACTTGGCATCCGTCACCGGCGCACCCACCACCGCATACTCCTTGTGCTGCTTCAGCCAGTCGGCAGCAACGGCGGTATCGGCAAAGACACCGTCGGTACGGCCATTCATCATGTCGAGGAAGGCGCTCTGGTAGCTGGCGTACGGCACGGTCAGCAGACCCTTGCTCACCCAGTTATCAACCAGATAGGACTGGTGAGAGGTACCGTTCTGCACGCCGACTGTCTTGTCGACCATCTCTTCCGGCCCCTTGAAGGCCCCTTTCTTGGCGACGAATACGGCCGAGTTCTCGTAGTAGATGTCAGAGAAATCGACCTGAGCGGCCCGCTCAGGGGTCACGTCCATGGCGGCGATGGCGGCATCGTAGCGACGGAATTTGAGGCTGGGGATCAGGCTGTCAAAGGCCTGGTTGTGGAAGCTGCACTCCAGCTTGGCCTGCTCGCAGATGGCGCGCGCCAGATCGATGTCAAAACCCTGAAACTCGTTCTTGTCATCCAGGTATTCGAACGGTGCGTAGGTGGCCTCGGTGGCGAACTTGATCTCTTTGGCCATGACGGAGGTACTCAACAGGCCCATGGCAGCAACCAACAACAGACTCTTTTTCATGACAGCTTCCTTATCGATTCAATATCAATGCATCAAGAATTCGGCAAACCGGCTGGTTTGCGGGGATTGGAAAATGGCGGCGGTGCCGGATTCGATGATCCGCCCCTTCTCCAGATAAATCACCTGGCTGGCCACCTTGCGGGCAAAGTCGACCTCGTGGGTCACCACCACCTGGGTAATGCCGGTCTGGCTCAGGTTGCGGATGATCTCGGCCACCTCTTTGGTGATCTCGGGATCGAGGGCAGCTGTCGGCTCGTCAAACAGCAGCACTTCCGGGTCCATCATCAGGGTACGGGCAATGGCCACCCGCTGCTGCTGACCGCCAGAGAGACGGGCAGGCCAGGCATCGCGCTTGTCGGCCAGTTGCAGCTGGGCCAGCAGGTAGGCCCCCTTCTCGATGGCGGCCTCCTTGCTCATGCCGAGCACCTTGACCGGCGCTTCAATCAGATTCTCCATCACAGTGAGATGTGGCCAGAGATTGTACTGCTGGAACACCATGCCCACCTTGCGGCGCAGCAGTTGGGACTGGCGGTTGAATTCGGCAGCAGAGAGGGAGTTCGGGAAAGAAAATTCACTTTCGCCAATCCGCAGAACACCCGCATCCGGGGTATCCAGCAGATTCATCATCCGTAGTAGGGAACTCTTGCCAGCACCGCTCGGGCCCAGCAACACCAAGGTTTCACCGGGGGATGTCCGAAAGCTGACCTGTTGCAGAACCGGCACCTTGTGCCAAGACTTCTCGATACCTATTAATTCAATACCCATACAGCCCAATTGAATAAGTTTTCAAAATTTCATCCCGATTCTATCCCTAATAAAGGTTGATGCAAGCCATTTTTGAATCAATATGCAGAACAAGCGCCGCTTCCTTGCAAAAAACGGCATATGAATGCAAAATGGCCCCGCTGTTCGTATCTGCCGCCTGTATCGCGCAGGCCGCCACACCTCCTCATTCGTGAGACCAAGATGAAACACAACGACAAGCAAGAAAAACTGGCCAAGGCCTTTAAAGCCTTGCTGAAAGAAGAGCGCTTTGGCTCCCAGGCAGAAATCGTCACCGCCCTGCAAGAGCTGGGCTTCGAGAACATCAACCAGTCCAAGGTATCGCGCATGCTGAGCCGCTTCGGCGCCGTTCGCACTCGCAACGCCAAGATGGAGATGGTCTACTGCCTGCCGGTGGAACTGGGCGTGCCCACCACCTCCAGCCCGCTCAAGAATCTGGTACTGGACGTCGATCACAACGGCGCACTGGTGGTGATCCACACCAGCCCGGGTGCAGCCCAGCTGATCGCCCGCCTGCTCGACTCCCTCGGCAAGGCAGAGGGGATCCTCGGCACCATCGCCGGTGATGACACCATCTTCATCACCCCGACCAGCGACACCGATATCGAAGAGCTCTACCTCTCCGCCCTCGAGCTGTTCGAACAGACTCCGTAATGGCCGCTACCGCGTCATAGCGGTCACGCCAGAACGAAAAATCCCGGCCAAGGCCGGGATTTTTGTTTTCTGAGTCTTCGTCAGGCGGGCTTATTTGCCCTGCGCCATCAAAAAACCTTCCGATGGGGCGAAGAAAGCCGCGCCGGTCACCGCCTTGGTAAAGCGCAGCAGGTGGTCGAAGTGGCTGCCCTCCCCCTTGTACATGCTGGCCAGCATGGCGTTGAAGTGCTGAGGAGTGCGGCAGCAGGAGATGAAGTAGAGCCCCTGCTCGGTCATGGTGCCCCAGGGCATGCTCTGGCGCAGGATCTCCATGGACTCTCCCTTCGGAGTCTTGAGATTGACCCGCTTGATGTGGGCGGTCAGCGGTTTGGCGGCAGACTCATACTCGATGTTATCGGGCTTGGTGCGACCGATAATGTCTTCCTGCTCTTTTTGCGCCAGCTTCTCCCAGTCGCTCATGGCATGGACCCAGCGCTGGACATGAATGTAGGAGCCACCGGCAAACTCGCCTTCCGCCACCAGCGCCACTTCGGCACGGTGCTCATCCTGCGGGTTCTCGGTGCCATCGACGAAACCGGTCAGGTCACGGCAATCCAGGTTGCGGAAACCGCGCACCTCTTCGGCCAGCTCGACCAGTCCGGCCAGCAGTGCCATCACACGGTGACCTGCGTGGTGCAGCACATCCACCCGATCGGCGCGCAGCTGGATAAAGAGATCAAACGGGGTGTTGGGCGCTTCCTGACCATTGGCGGATTGCGCCATAAAGCTGCGGAACTGGGGTGGACGGGCGGCAGGGTAGAGACCATCCCAAGCGTCGGAGCCAACAGCAACCAGACCGCTGAAACCGGCATCAGGGAAATCGGCGGCGACCGCCTGCCACAAGGCGGGCAGTTTGGCCAGACGGCCGACCAGTTCGGCGGCATCGCCGGTACGATTGAACATCAGATAGAGGGCGTGCAGATTCGGCTCTGCGCAGATCCCGGCTTGGGCTTTCATATATCTCTCCCCTGAATAGGCGTTAGCGTTACGGGCTATTTGCGTTGCGCGATTATAAACCAGAGTGGATCCAGTTCTTTGATTTCACGACGATATCACGCGTTCAGGGCAAAGGGGCAAATAACACCAACCCATGGGGGGCAACCTTGATCCGTGCCCGCATCCCATCAAGGGGCTCGCCAATGCTCGCCTCCAGTTGCAGATCGCCACACTCGAACAGCACCCGGCAGTGGTGACCGAGGAACTGCTGCTCCACCACCTTAAGCTCGCCATCTGCGGCGCTCTCCAGCAGCAGTTGCTGGGGGCGGAGCATCAGCTGCAACTGCTCACCCACCGCCCGGCCATGAGGCTCACTGCCACAAATGACCCCGAGCGCCGTCTGCACGCAGTGGCTGTCCACCACCTCGGCAGCCAGATAGTTGACCCCACCGAGAAACTCCGCCACGAAGCGGTTTTGCGGACGGCGATAGAGCTGCTCCGGCTGGCCCACCTGTTCGATGTGACCAGCGCGAAACAGCGCCAGCCGATCGGCGAAGGCGAACGCCTCTTCCTTGCTGTGGCTGACGAAGATAGCGCCGATCCCCTGCTGCTTGAGCAGGGCGCGGATCTCGAGGATCAACTTCATCCGCACCTGGGTATCGATGTTGGAGAAGGGCTCATCCAGCAGCATCAGCCGTGGCTTGCACACCAGCGCCCGGGCGATGGCCACCCGCTGCTGCTGGCCGCCGGAGAGCTGGTGCGGATAACGATCCCCCAGCCCCTGCAGATTGACCAGCGCCAACGCCTCGTCAACCTGCTGCTGGCGGGCGCGGCGATCGAATTTGGTCAGACCGAAACCGACGTTGTCGGCCACCGTCAGGTGGGGGAAGAGGGCGTAATCCTGAAAGATCATGCCGATGTTGCGCGCCTCGGGCGGCACGCTGGCACCCGGCCCGTCGAGCAGGGTATCGCCGAGGCGAATCGAGCCATCGGCCAGCGGCAGCAGCCCGGCGATGGCCTTGAGCAGCGTGGTTTTGCCGCAGCCACTGGCTCCCAGCAGGCAGACGATCTCGTTGTCTGCCACCGTCAGGGAGAGCTGTTCCAGCACATTGCGGCCGTTGTAACGGCAGCTGACATTTTCAACCTGCAAACAGGACAAGGCTGACTTCCTCTCGTTTCTGGCGGCGCGCAGCCTTTTGGTTCAGCGCACCGCATGCAATTTCATTGGCCGACGTGGCGACTCAGTGGCCCGGACTGTCCAGACTGCGGTTGACCCAGATCAGCGGCAACAGCCCCACCAGCACGATGACGATGGCCCCCAGCGCGCCGCGCTCCAGCATCTCGTCCGAGACGAATTGGTAGACGTGGGTCGCCAGAGTATCGAAGTTGAACGGCCGCAGCAGCAGGGCGGCGGGCAGCTCCTTCATGGATTCGATGAATACCAGCATGGCACCGGCAAACAGACCTCGGCGCACCAGCGGCAGATGGACCCGCCGCAGCATGCCGCCATTCCCCTGCCCCAAGGAGCGGGCTGCCATGTCGAGACTGGGGGAGATCTTGCCCATGCTGCTCTCCACCGAGCCGATGGCGATGGCCACGAAGCGCACCAAATAGCCGAACACGATGGCGGTAATGGTGCCGGTCAGCAGCAAGCCCGGCCCCTGACGCCCGAGCCACTCGGCCAGATCGTTGATGGCAAAGTCGAGGGCGGTGAGCGGCACCAGCACCCCGATGGCGAGCACGGTGCCCGGCATGGCGTAACCCATGGCGGCGATGCGCAGGGGCAACAGACTCTTTATACCGCCATCGAGGCGGCGGAAGAAGCCGAGCAGCAGGGCGATGCCCATCGCCAGCAGGGCGGTTAGCGCCGAGATAGCCAAGCTGTTGCCGGCGAAGCGGACAAACTCCGGTGTCCACGACAACTCGAAGTAGCGCACCCCGTAATCGAGCAGGATGACGAACGGCAGGCCGAAACCGGCAAGCACCAGCCCCCAGCACCAGAGACCGGCCAACCAACGGCCAATCCCCTTGAGCGGATAGCGCAGCGGCTGCTCATGGCCCATGGACTTCTGGAACACCTGCTGCCGACTGCGCGAGCGGCGCTCCAGCGCGATCAGCAGCACCACAGCCAGAAGCATCAGGCAGGAGAGTTTGGCCGCGGTGGCCAGACTACCGTAGCCGAGCCAGGTGTCGTAGACCGCCGTGGTCAGGGTGTTGATGGCAAAGAAGTGGACGGTGGCAAAATCTGCCAGCGTCTCCATGGCCACCAGCGATACCGCCACCATGATGGCGGGGCGCGCCAGCGGCAGACTGAGGCGACGAAAGCTCTGCCACGGGGTGCAGCCGAGCAGGCGGCTGGAGTGGATCAGGCTGACTGACTGCTCGAGAAAAGAGGCGCGGGTCAGCAGATAGACATAGGGGAACAGCACCAGCGCCAGCACCCAGGCGGCGCCACCAAGGGAGCGAATGGCAGGAAACCAGTAATCGGCAGGGCTGTTCCAGCCAAAGAGTGCTCGCAACCCGGCCTGTAGCGGGCCCGAGTAGTCGAGCAAGTCGGTATAGACGTAGGCGACGATATAGGAGGGCATGGCCATTGGCAGCATCAAGGCCCACTGCAGGGCACGGCGCCCCGGCACCTGACACATGGCCACCAGCCAGGCGGTGGGTACGCCAAACAGCAGGCTTAGCAATACTACGCCGACCACCAGCCCCAGGGTATTACCGAGATAATCGAGCAGCACGGTATCGGCGAGGTGGCGAAACAGCTCCCCCTCAGCCGAGAAGGCAGAGAAAAGCAGGGCTATAACCGGTAAACCCAGCAGCAGGGCGATGGCCCAGCTGCCGGTCATCCATCCAAAATTTTTCATGAGACCACAGATGTTGATGGGGCCGTTGGCCCCATCTGATTACAAATCGAACTTCACTTCATCCAGCAACTGCAAGGCGTCCTTGCGGTGCTTGGCGTAATCGCTGACCGGTAGTGCGTCAGACTTGAAACTGCCCCAGGACTTGACCATGGCGGAAGGCTCGACTCCGGCCTTGACCGGATATTCGGCGTTCACGTCCGCATACATGTGCTGGGCGGTGTCGCCAGCCAGAAACTCCATCAGCTTCTGGGCCTCGGCCTTGTTCTTGGCATACTTGGTCATGGCCACGCCGCTCACGTTGACGTGGGCACCGCGGTCAGCCTGGTTCGGGAAGTTGATATAGACCGCATCCGCCCAGGACTTCTGCGCCGGATCTTTCAACATGGCGCCCAGATAGTAGCTGTTGCCGAGTGACACGTCACAGATACCATCCTTGATCGCCTTGACCTGATCCCGGTCGTTGCCCTGCGGCTTGCGCGCCAGGTTGGCCTTGACCCCTTCCAGCCAGGTTTTGGTCTCGGCCATACCGTGATGGGCAATCATGGAGGAGACCAGCGCCACATTGTACTCATGCTTGCCGCTGCGGGTGCAGATTTTTCCTTTGAATTCAGGCTTGGCCAAGTCTTCGTAGCTGATGGTCTCGAGCTTGCCGAGGCGATCCTTGCTGGAGTAGATGGCGCGAACCCGGGTGGTCAGGGCGAACCAGCGATTCTCCGGATCACGATAGATGGCGGGGATGTTCTCCTGCAGGATCTTGCTGTCTACCGGCTGCACCAGCCCCTTGTCCACCAGATCGGTCAGACGGCTGATATCGACGGTCAGCATCAGGTCGGCCGGAGAGAGCTTGCCTTCCCGCTCCAGACGCTCGTTCAATCCCTCTTTGGCGAACACCACGTTCACCTTGATGCCAGATTCCTTCTCGAACTGCTGGATGATGGGCTTGATCAGCTCATCCTGCCGGTTGGAGTAGACATTCACTTCCCCGGCCGCCAATGCCGACTGAGCTGCCAACGCAGAGAAAGCCAGTGCCAACATCTTCATTTTCATCATCCATTCCTTGATTAGCTATACATAGTGATAACGATTTCCGTTTGCATTCTGCATACATCTTATAAGCGGATCAAGAAAGCTCGCCGTCGCCACATCACATATTTAATCGCCCATAATTGAAAAGGGCCGGATGGAATCCCATTCGGCCTCTTCTGAGCAAAACGTTATGTTGATCAGGCTTCAATAAGCGCTCACTCCATCGGGATTCCCCGAGATCGGGAGGTCAACAGATCTGTACGTCACGGATGCGGTTCATCACAGCGCCTCGTCGTCACTTTCGCCGGTGCGGATGCGCACCGCCTGCAGCAAGTCATAGACAAAGATCTTGCCGTCGCCGATCTTGCCGGTATAGGCCGCCTTGCAGATCGCCTCGATCACCCCTTCCACGTTATCATCGGCGGTAGCAATCTCCAGCTTCACCTTGGGCAGGAAGTCGACCTGATACTCGGCTCCCCGGTATAATTCGGTGTGTCCCTTCTGGCGGCCAAATCCCTTGACCTCGGACACGGTCAGCCCTTCCACCCCCAGGTTGGCAATAGCCTCGCGGACATCGTCCAACTTGAACGGTTTGATAATCGCACTAATCAGCTTCATCTGGTTGCTCCCAATCCATGGTGTGTCATGAATCGGGTTTCAATTCTTATGCCAAGTATTTTTATTGTTTTATTTCATATAGATAGAGTTTAATGCCTGCGCCATTCGTCAGGCACATCCCCATAACCGGCCAGCACGCCCCATAATGAGGCACCATGCTGCAGCGGTCAGCGGGTATGCACCAAACAAGAGCAAAACAGCATGTTAGTTATCTCCAACAGCGTCACGATTCCCTGGCATGAGCTGCAATTTCAGACCATGCGGGCACAGGGCAACGGTGGACAGCACGTCAACAAGACCGACTCCGCCGTCTGGCTGCGCTTCGATTACCGCAACTCTCCCAGCCTGACGCCCCTCTACAAGGAGGGTCTCGACAAGCTGAGCGACAGCCGGGTACACGATGGCTTTATCCTGATCCGGGTCGAGAGCCATCGCAGCCAGGACATGAACCGCAAGGAGGCGATGAACCGTCTGGTGGAGTTGCTGAAGAAAGCAGCCTGGCGCCCCAAGGCTCGCCATGCCACCAAGCCGACCCGCAGCTCCCAGCGCAAACGGGTCGATGCCAAAAAGCGCAAGGGGGATATCAAATCCGCCCGCGGCAAACCGGTTCTGGACTGAGCCAGCCCCCAAAGGATGTCAGCCGATGAGATACAGTTTTTGCGACAGCGCCCGCGGCCCCCTGCTGGTCGCCATCGATCAGGATGGTCTGCGCTATGTGGAGTTCGTGCGGGGGGAGCAGCCGGTAACTCCGACCAATGAGTGGCAGCGTGATGACCTGGCTCTTGCTCCTTTCGTCGAGCAGTTCACCGCCTATTTTGCCGGAAAATTGCAGCAGTTCGATCTGCCCATGGCACCGAAGGGCACCCCGTTCCAGCAAACGGTGTGGAACGCTTTGTGTGATATCCCGTATGGCGAGACCGTGAGCTATCTCGAGATTGCCCAGGCTATCGGCAATCCCAAGGCAGTGCGAGCAGTAGGCGCTGCCAATGGCCGCAATCCGCTGAGCATCATAGTACCCTGCCATCGGGTGATCGGACGCAGCGGCGATCTGACCGGCTATGCTGGCGGCATTCCCATCAAGCGCTGGTTGCTGGCACTGGAACAGGCAGGCACAACATTCGAGCTGGCCCCATGAGACAATGAGCGTCCCCGGAGAGGAACGGGACAATATCGCGACCAGAATGAAAAGGCTTTCAATCAGTGGCCACGCCTTGCTGACAAGATGAACAGAAGATGAAGAATCGCCTCAGAACTACTTCAGATTGAGCTTGGCATTATGGCTCCATACTTGAATGGCACGGCTCATTCGCTGATTCAAGTAGCACCCATGTGACGCTTCCAATCTGTCTTTTTCCCCGCGCCTCCTCTGAGGCGCTTTTTTTGTGGCAACTGTCCCGTCCTGAATATGGTTTACACCTTTCCCCCCAATAAATGGAGAACCCGATGGGACAAGGTGTGAAACGGAC